>CAKMZR010000168.1 GCA_929200455.1 uncultured Alphaproteobacteria bacterium
GGGTATGACGCGAGGATTGTCTATGGATTGGGCAAGGGTGATGGCGGTATTGGTTTCCGCGGGAGAGCCTGTGAGGACGATGTGGACATCGTGGTGTTCTTTGAGTATGGCAAGAGCAAGGGTTTTGTAGTGACTGAGCGGCCAGCGTCTGAGGGGTACGAGATCGCTTGCGTTGGCATTGAGTATGACGAATCTTGGTTGTTTGGGAAGGTCTGCAGGTGAGGCGTTTTTAAGTTTTTCTCTGATGGTTTCGAGGGTTGTGCTTGAGGGTTTGAGGGCGAGGAGTTTTCGTTCGTGGGCGGGGATGTGTTCTTTGAGCCAAGGGTCTGTTTTTCTGGGATTTTTGAGGGCTTTGACGAGGGAGAGGTAAGCATCCACGGCATGGAGTTGGGTAGAGAAGAGGACGGGGTCTGTGATGAGGTCGCCGACATAAGAGCCTTTGATATTTTGGGGATGGAATCCGACGCGTCTTGAGCATCCTGAGAGGTAGGCGATGAGGGTCGAAAAGCGAATGAAGACTTCGGTATTGATGGAGGTATCGATATTGCGTATTCGGGTGAGGACGAGTGTTTTGAGGGAAGACAGGATGAGTGACGAGAGGGAAGAGGGGTCGATGGTGAGGATATGTTCGTCATTGAATCCCATAGCTTTGAGGGTGGGGATGCCTCCGGGGAAGGTGAGGAAGTAGATATGAGCGTCTGGAAATTCTTTTTTTGCGTGGGAGATAGCGGAATGAGTGAGGACGATGGCCCCGAGTTCTGCGAAGTTGATGAAGAGGATATTTTTTGGATTTTTTTCTGGATTGATTTGTCGTGGGAAGAGGTATCGCCAAGATTTTCTGATGATGGTGAGTGCGAAGCAAGAGGGTGTTCCGACGTAGGCGTCGACGAATCGCATTTTGTCGACTTTTGAGATTTTGTCGTTGATGAGGATGGTATGGGTTGCGAAGTGCATGGAGACGTAGCCGATAAGGAATCCGACGAGAACATCTGAGAGGTGATGGACTTCTGCGAAGATTCGCAAAGAAGCGAAAGCGAGGGTGATGGGTAGGATGAGGAAGCGGAATTTGGGTATGAGGAAGATGAGGAAGCATGCGAGAGCCCCGAGTGTTGCGGCATTTCCTGAGGGCATGGAGTGGTAAGCCCATTCGAAGCTGAAGTGTTGGAATGAGGATTGGAAGTTGTCGACGAGGACGAAGGGTCTTGCGCGTCCGATGAGTGTTTTTACGATGAATGTGAAGATGAGGGTGAAGAGGAATCCGGTGAGGGCGGAGAGGGAAGCGAGATAGGTTTGGGAAGCGAGTTTTTGGAGGGATGGTTGTGTATTGGGTATGAGTCTGAGGGAGACTTTTGCGGCGATGAGTGAGATGAGGGCGGTGATGATATAGACTTCGATGCTGGAGAGGAATTGCGAGATGAGGGAGCTCCAGAGTCTGAGTACATGTGGGAAGGTGATGTGTTCTGCGATGAGACTATCGAGTAGGAAGAAGCTGATGAGGCAAGCGAGTATGAAGGGTACGAGTATGAAGCGGTGATAGATGAAAGCCATAGGATGCAGGGAGGTGTGGGGTTAATGGTCTTTTAGGTATAGGGATGAAAGGCGGAGAGATCAAGAGTGTGTTGTTTTGGTCTTATCGTTCGAGGTGCCACAATTCGATTTGGTGGATAGTTTGTTGTCCGCGTTTGATGCTGATGGTTTCGAGGAAGTCGATTTTGGTATAGAAGCGTCTGATGGTGTGAATGAATTCGCCCATGGTATTTCTGGGTACGGCGAGTATGGCGGTTTGGTGTTTCATTTGGTTGAGGGAGTAGCGGTAGGGGAAGTGGTGAGGATGAGAGAAGGGTATGATGACGGGTCTTGAGCTTCCTGTGATGAAGTCGATTTTTGCGGCATGTATCCAATGGGTTGCGAGGATGACGGCTCCTGTGTCTGCTTGTAGGTATGTATTGAGAGGTTCTTGTAGGGATTCCCAGTTTGTGGCGTCAAAGGTGGGGTCTTTGAATTGTAGGGCTCTGGGTATAAATTTTTGCAAGACGCCGTGTTGTGTGTGAGAAGAAGCGGTGAAAGTTGAGATGATGAAGACGATGATGGCGAAGATGATCCATGGGAGGAGTTTTTGTTGATTTTTGATTTTTGCGAGGAGGTGTCCTGAGAGGGGGAGGATGAAGACGTATCCAGGCATTTGCCAGTGAGGGAGTCCGGTTCCGTTTATGAGAGTGATGAGGGAGAAGAAGAGTACGAGGGGGAGTCCAAGGAAGAGGCAGAAGGTGGTTGATTTTGAGGGAGAGAAGAAGGAAGCGATGAGGGAGAAGATGATGAGGATGAAGATCCAAGGAGAGAGCCAGAGTGCTTGTCCGATGAAGGAGACGAAGAGTCCGATGAAGTCGAAGCTGTGTGCGGCATCTTCCGGGATGGAGCGGGATGCTTGGAATATGAAGGAGGCCCAATCGTTTTGTGCGTTCCAGATGAGCACGGGGGATGAGATGATGAAGGCGATGATGAGTGCGATCCAGGGATATTTTTTTGTGAGCCAGTAGCGAGCATTTTTTTCGAAGAGCATGTAGAGGAAGACGCCGAGTAGCCAGAGAGGGGCGTGGTATTTCGTGAGTGCGGCGAATCCGAAAGCGGCACCAGCGAGGGCCCAGATGTGGAGAGGTCTATGGTGTGTGATTTGGAGGGGTTCTTGGGGTTCGACGCAGAGTCTTGCGAGGCAAGAAGCTGTGAGTAGGAGGAAGAAAGTGAGGGGTCCATCTGGCAGGATCCACGAGGAGTTTGCGAGGCTGAGAACGGGAGCGATGGAGTAGATGATGATTGTATAGACGCCGGCTCTACGAGAGAAGAGGTATGCGGTGAGGTCGTAAAGCAGGTAGAGAGTGGGTATGGAGAGTAGGATAAAGAATGCCCGTGCGAAGAGGGATGATGGGATATTCTGGAAGAGAGTGATGATGTGGGTTATCCAGAAAGTGAGGGGAGGGTGGTCGAGATATGAGAGAGAGAGGGATCGCCCGACGGAGAGGTAGTAGGTTTCGTCGACGCCGAATCCGATAGAGCTTGAGAAGATGATTCGGATGATGGAGAAGAAGAAGAGGATTGCTCCTACGAGAACGAGAGCGGTTTGAGGGCTTATGTCCGGGGGGTTCTCGTTGGTATTGACATTGAGGTTAGGAACCCGGCTACGACTAGGGTCGTCGATGATGCTGGGCATAGCGAAAGCCTGATTTTTGTGGGTTATGGAGGTATTTTGAGCGTGACTTTATAAGTACAATATGTGATCAAGGATCTTATGCATAAAAGTTATCATGTAAGGGCGTATCTGTATAGACAGAAGAATTTGTTTTTTTGATATTTTATTGACGGAAAGGAGAGAGTGAGGTGCGTGTATTGTGTTTTGTGAGGGGTCGTCGCGGATGTTCGATAGTGAGGCTGTTGAGGGAAGATGGGATTCATGAGGTTGTGGGTATTGTGAGGGATGAGGCGGCGACGGATACATTTTACGGTTCTGACGAGGGAGGAGTGTGTGAGGGATTGGAGGTGTATGATCTGGGGGGAGGGGGAATGACGGATGAAGACTTGAAGTTGTGGTTGTCTTTGCGGGAAGCGGATGTGTGGATATTGGGGGGCTGTCGTTATATTTTGGGAGAGGAACTGCTTGAGATTCCGTCTTTTGGTGTTGTGGGCGTTCACGGAGGTAAGTTGCCGGAATACAGGGGTTCTTCGCCATTGAACTGGGCGTTGATACGGGGTTGTTATGCCTATTGGCTGACGGTGATGGAGGTGGTTGGGAGGGTAGACGGGGGTAAGGTGCTGGAATCGAGGAGGTATGGAATAGGTTTGAACGATACGATAAGGGATCTTCA
>CAKMZR010000169.1 GCA_929200455.1 uncultured Alphaproteobacteria bacterium
TCCCCATTGCCATCATCCACTATCACCGTCACGTCATAGTCGTTGTCGCCTCCCTTCATAAACACAGGTGCATTCCTAAAACTCAACATAGCATCACCAGAAAGACTAAACAGTCCCGCGTCCGCTCCTCCCAAACTGTATGTCAACGAATCACCGTCGGGATCACTCGCACTCGATGTGTAGCCCACAGACGTCATCCCCTCAGAGACATTCAAAGACTCCGCATCCATCGACCACACAGGAGCCGAGTTCTCATTCACATCCAACACCGTCACCATCACCGCTCGCTCCGTCTCATCACCTTGAGCATGGGCCACAATGGTCACGTCATAAATGTTGTTCTTGTCGGAATCTGACGGACTCTCATAATCAGGTGTCGCCTTAAAACTCAGGATGCCTGCCGCAAAATTAAACAAACCCGCATCCGAGCCTCGCAAACTGTACGTCACCTTCTGACCCGCCACCTTCGGTGTCGCCATATAAGTCTCAGTGAAATTGTCGTTCTCCATCACAGAAATTGTAGTCAGACCCGCACTAAACGTCGGCGACTCATCCACATTCATCACCATCACCGTCAACGACAAAACATCCGTGCCGCCATCTCCATCAGCCACCGCCACGTCAACCTGATAATCATTGCTGCCCGCATCGCTTCCCATTGCCTCATAGTCAGGGGCACTCTTGAACATCAACGCTCCCGTGTTCGCGTCAATCACAAATTGACCCCCGTCTCGACCGCCTGCCAAGCTGTACACAAGCGAACCTCCCTCCGAAGAACTCGCCCGCGACGTATAAGTCACCGCCTCTGTGTTCTCATTCAGCTCCACGTTCTCCGCATCTTTCGACCACCTAGGGGGCTCCGACTCATCCGTCACCATCACCGTCAACATCAACTCATCCTTGTTGCCGGCTCCGTCATCGGCTATCACCGTCACGTTGTATGTGTTGTCAAGCCCGACATCCAACGGATTCTCATAATCAGGCGTGGTCTTAAAGGTCAAGTACCCCGAATGCTTATCAATCTCAAAGCGACTCGCGTCCACGCCTCCCAGAGTGTATAGCGGCGAAAATCCAGCGTCCAAATCACTCGTCCGCGAATCATAGTCCAATCCTTCCGTGTTCTCAGATACACTCAAAGATTCCGTCTCCATGTCCCACATCAAGGGCGTAGAACTCTCGTTCAAATCCTTCACCGTCACCCTTATTTTCCTCGTGTTGTAAAAATCAGAGTGGCTATAACGCAACGCTTTCACCGTAATCTGATACACATTGTCCCCATTCTCATCCAAAGGATTTTCAAAGTCAGGTGCTTGCTTAAAACTCAATACCGCTTCCTCAGAATATTTCTTCGTCAATTCAAGATCAAATAAATGAGCATCCACGCCCTCCAAGAAAAACTTCGTCGCTCCAAGACCTGGGACTCCATCCAAATACGCCGTGTTAATCGTACGCACCAACGTCGTGCCCTCGTCCACCACCGCATCTCGAGCACTGTCTCCCTCGAACCTCGGGACCTCATCTTTTCCCTCTTGGAAAAAGACACGGACCTGCATCTCCTTCTTTTGCGTTCCAAGCGTCGCCACCACATAAATCTGATGACCCGGATCGTTCGCTGAATACTTAGGCGTAGCCTTAAGACTCAAAGCTCCCGTGTCCGCATCAATAACAAAATATTTCGAATCATTTCCTCTCATACTGTACGTGATCTTGCCTCCATCCGGATCACTCGCACGAAGCTCACCAAGATACTTGCTCGCTCCATCAAGAAGTCTCACCCCAAAAAAGTCATCCCTCGTCCCAAACGGCGTAAACATAAGGGATCCCTCTTCCACGTCCGTCACCATCACCGTCACATCCTGAAACGCCTCTTCGTCTCCTGCACGCGCCACAACCCTCACATCATACGTGTTGTCCCCTCCCGTATCCAAGGGCTTCTCATGATCAGGGGCACTCCTAAAACTCAACATTCCGTCTGACGATATCTTAAACAATCGCGCTCCCGAACCCTGCAAACTATACGTCACCTTCTGACCAGAACTCTTCGGCGTCGCCGTATATGTCTCATTAATATTGCTGTTCTCCATCAACGTCAAAGACGAAGAACCAGACGTAAAGCGTAAACTGTCCGCTACATCCATCACATTCACCGTCAAAGACAAATAGTCCACACCGCCCCTACCATCGTCCACCTTAATGCTCACATCATACTTCTGCTTCTCCTCATAGTCAGGCGAACTCTTAAAACTCAACGCTCCCGTATACGCGTCTATCGTAAAGTAATGCGAATCCGTTCCCGTCACACTGTACTCAAGCAAATCTCCATCTCCATCGCTCGCCACCGATGAATAACTCACCGTCAATGCTCCGTTCTCGTCAACACTCACACTCTCCATGTAGACACTGTCACCTCCCGTACTCTCCCACACAGGATTCTCTGGCGTGCCTCCATCATCCTTCACATTCACCCGCAAATTCAATACGTCCGTCTCGCCCCCACTGTCCGTCACCGTCACAGAAACCGTGTAAATGTTATCCCCATCCGCACTCCCCATCGCCGCAAAGTCAGGTGCACTCTTGAACGTCAACGCACCCGTGTTCGCATCAATGCTAAACTTACCCGAATCCACGCCTCCCAAACTGTACATCAACGTGTCTCCATCCGCATCATTCGCACGCGATACATAACCCACTGACGTCATACCCTCCACCAAATTCACTACCTCGTCGTTCTTAGACCAAAGAGGGGCCGCATTCTCCTCAACATTCATCACCTCCACCATCAATACATGCTCGCTCTCCTCCCCTCCCGCTCGCGCCACCACCGTCACGTCATACGTGTTGTCTCCCCCAACATCTCCAGGATTCTCATAGTCAGGATCAGCCTTAAACATCAAGACACCATCAGATCCTATACTAAACTTACTCGCATCCGCTCCCTTCAAACTATACGTCACAGACTGTCCAGATACCTTCGCCGTCGCCGCAAAAGACTCCGAGAAATTCATTCCCTCATCCACACTCAATGACGTCTTCGCTCCCGTCGCAAAATCAGGCGACTCCGACTCATCCGATACCGTCACCTTCAATGAATGTGCCAACGTCTTCTCCCCCAACATCGCTACCACCTCCAAATCATACACATTGTCCCCTCCAGAATCCATCGGAGCCTCATAGTCCGGTGCTTGCGTGAAACTCAACATCCCATGCTCGTCAATCATAAAGAATATCGCATCCGCTCCCACAAGACTGTAACTCACAGTACCTCCATCAGGATCTGACGCCATAAATGTTCCCACAGACGTACCGTTCTCCATCACACTCACTCCCGCATCAGGCGTCCCATCAAACATAAGAGAACCCTCATCCACATTCGTCACCTTCACATCCAACTCATGCTCCGCCGTCTGGGAACCCAACATCGCTATCACCGTCACGTCATACGTGTTGTCTCCTCCAGAATCCATCGGAGCCTCAAAATCCGGCGCTTGCGTGAAACTCAACATCCCATCACCATCAATCATAAAGAATGATGCATCCACTCCACCAACACTGTAACTCACACTGCCTCCGTCAGGATCCGACGCCATAAACGTTCCCACAAACGTACTGTTCTCCATCACACTCTCTATCGCTCCAGGCGTTCCATCAAACATAAGAGGACCCTCGTCCACATCCGTCACCATCACACTCAACATCAATACATCCGTGCCACCCATGCCGTCAGATACCGTAACACTCACCGCATAATCATTATTACCACCCGCACTGCCAGGAGCCTCAAAGTCCGGACCACTCTTGAACGTCAGGGCTCCCGTTCCCGTATTAATA
>CAKMZR010000170.1 GCA_929200455.1 uncultured Alphaproteobacteria bacterium
AAGAAGAAATCGCAAAAATCAAAAATACAGGAATCAAAGACCCCAACACCATCTATTATTGCGACGACCTCGCAAACCCAAAAAGTCCCATCATCGTCGTCGCCACAGGCGTCACACGAAGCTCTTACTTAGGACCTCTCAACATCAAAGGCGTCTCCGCCATCGACCCAAAAACAAGAATCTGTACCCTCGATTCCATCATCTTTAAACATATGCCCGGAGCCTACGCCTATTGGCAAAATGTCTCCTCTAACTTCAATCATCAAAGCCTAGAAGCCCTCGCAAACAAAAAATAAACACCCACTCTCTCCCCGTAAACAACACGCCCCAGACATAACGCACCTCAGACATAATGCATCCCGTAAACAACACGCCCCGTAAACAACACGCCCCATGGATTCCTTTCCCTCATCAACCCCAGATATCCAATCCTGGTGCAAGTCCCTCATCAGTGCCAAACAAAAGATATGGAACTGCCAACTCCTAAACTCAACCTTCGCAGACAAAATCGCTCAAGACTTCTCCCTCGATCCCCTCGTCGCTCACATCGCCGCCCTCAGAATCCCAAAAGATCAATCCACCAAAAACTTCTTCAATCCCTCCCTACGCGAACAACTCCCAGAACCCCTCTCCCTCAAAAATATGGAAAAAGCCGTCAACCGTACCTTGACCGCCATCTCCAATAAAGAAACCATCGCCATCATCACAGATTATGATGTCGATGGAACCACATCCGCCGCGTCCCTCCTCTTCTTCCTACGTGCACTCAAATGCCACGTCGTCACATACGTGCCAGAACGACTCTCAGAAGGCTACGGCCCCAACCCTCACGCCGTCCAATCCCTCCACGATCAACACAAACCCTCCCTCCTCTTCACTCTCGACTGCGGAACTTCCGCCTCTTCCTCCCTCGCACACGCCCAATCATGCGGAATCGACGTCATCGTCCTTGACCACCACCAACCTCCAGACCTCACGCCCTCATGCCACGCCCTCGTCAACCCTAGACAATTCCACGACCACAGCAATCTCGGATACCTTGCCGCCGTCGGCGTCGTCTTCTTCTTCCTCATCGCCCTCAACCGTGAACTCCGACGACAAAACTTCTACTCACCCACCCTCAAAGAACCTCCCCTCCTCCAAATTCTCGACCTCGTCGCCCTCGGAACCGTCTGCGATATGGTGCCCCTCGTCCATACAAACCGACTCCTCGTCACACAAGGACTCAAAATTATGCGAAATTCCGTACACCCCGGAATCAAAGCACTCCTCAACGCCGCAAAAATAAAAAAATATCCCCTCGCAAAAGACCTCGGATTCGCCATAGGTCCCCTCATCAACGCCGCATCAAGAATGGGACAATCCCATCTCGCCCTCACGCTCCTCTCGTGCCAAGATGAACAAAAAGCTCAAGAATACGCCCACACCCTCGTCAAACTCAACCAACAAAGAAAACAAAAAGAAATACAAAATATCCACCTCGCTCTCAATATCATCTCAGCCTCACCCTCTTCACAACACCTACCCTTCACCCACATCTCAAGCCCAGACCTCCACCTAGGCGTTGCCGGAATCCTCGCTTCCCACCTCGTACAACAACACCAAAAACCCGCCTTCGTCACCATCATCAATCCAGAAAATCAAACCGCCAAAGGCTCCGCTCGATCCCTCGAAGGATTCAATATCGGGGCTTGCCTACATGCCGCTCATCAAGACCACATCCTCGAAAATGCAGGCGGGCACACCATGGCAGGCGGGGACAGCATCCAACCTCAGCACACCCAAAAATTTCAACAGTTCCTCTCCTCTTACTTCCAACAATTCTCATCCATTCCCCCAAAACAAACCCTAAACTTCGACGGAATCCTCTTCGACCTCTCCCTCAAAAACCTCTCCACACTCTCTCAACAACTCCTCCTCCTCGAACCCTTCGGAATCAACAACCCGCAACCCGTCATCCTCTTCCCAAATATCGCCATCAAAGCCCAAGTCTTCAAAGACTCTTCCCACATCCTATGCTCCCTCTCTTCCATACCAAAACCCTCGCAAAAACTTTCCGTCATGGCCTTTCGAGCCGTCGGAACACCCTTCGGAAAACACCTCCTCGCTCCCCCCCCCTCATGCCACGCACTTCTTTCTCTCGGCAGTCCCTCCTCCTACAAAAATCAACCAGACCTCCAACTCCTCGATATCGCTTGGCAACCCTCATAAACACCCTATCAAACACCGTCGCGACCATAACACGCAAAATAACTCTTGCGACCCTCCCGTGCTCCCTTGCGTTGATAGCGAGTCTCCACCCAGTCCTCGGGAAAATCACAACCCAAATGACCCCCATTATCACGGCGGCACCAACCCTCGCTCTCCCACACAGACTCCATCCACTCCATCACACCCTCATGATCGCTCGCAAGCCGTACCTCCCCCCTCAAAGACAAAACCCTCCCAAGCTCCTTCACAAAAAGTCCGTTCACCAAACGACGCTTATGGTGTCGCTTTTTCGGCCAAGGATCAGGAAACAATATCGAAATCTCATCAAAAACACCCTCGCCCACATAAGGCAACAGTCTCCTCACATCCTCAGGGAAAATCCTAAGCCGATCCCTCAAACCCTCGCCCCCATCCTCCATACACAAGACACAACTCGCTATGCCATTCCTGTAAAACTCACACCCCAAAATCATCAACTTCTCGTCTGCTTGCAAACGCTTCACCATCTGCTCTCCAGAACCAAAACCTATCTCCAAAACCGTACGACAACCCAATACACCTCCCCCCCAAATCTTTTCTCGACTCAAAACGCCCCCTTCATCTCCCTCACCGAATCGTGGCAACAAGAATAAAGGCAAGTCTTTTTCAAAACGATCCTCCCTCGACCTCCGCAAACGCCGTCCCTGCCTTCTGCTGTACGCATAAAAAAAATTCCGCCCCTCACGCTCCAAAATATCAACCTTCAAACCTTAAAACCTCCAGATACCAAACCATCAACCTTCACAAACCCAACCCTCCGTCATACCGTCTTTGTAAACATCTCCACCTCTCTCACGCCCAATCACCCACCTTCCTCCTTTCATCCCTTGCCCCTTCAACCCCAAACCACTATAATCCATACAAAACCTCTTCTCAACTCCCACTTTCAAGTCTCTCTTTATGCAGGTCAAACAATTCAAAGCCCAAACTTTTGCCGAAGCCATGGACCAAGTCCGACAAGAACTCGGTAATGACGCCATCATCCTCGACTCCTTCAACGATGACGAAGGACTCCCCATCGTGCGCGCCGCCAGAGACAACCACGCATCAGAAGAACTCATACCCTCAGACATCCACCACCTCGACATCATCGACTCCATCACCATCGTACTCGAAAAACACGGCGTCCTACCCGAACTCATGGACGACCTCATCAATGCCGCTTACGACTACACCGATACAGAACAACCCGTCGAAGTCCTCGCTCACATCCTCGAACAACGATTCGTCTTCCAACCCCTCCCCCCGCCTCGCGAGAGCAAACCCCTCATGCTCATCGGACCTCCAGGATCAGGAAAAAGTGTCGCCTGCGTCAAACTCGCAAGCCGTGCACTCCTCCAAGAAGAACGCACCTGCATCATCGGAGCTGACAATGTCCGAGTCGGCGGCCTCGACCAGCTCTACCGATACTGCGACCGACTCGGGATCGACCTCCTCGAAGCCAGAAATCATCGCGAACTCGTCGACGCCCTCAACACTTCCCCCGAAGGTGAAGTCGCCCTCATCGACACACCCGG
>CAKMZR010000171.1 GCA_929200455.1 uncultured Alphaproteobacteria bacterium
GGAGGCAGATAAGGTGGATGACTTGTGTCCTCGAGAGAAGATTCCGTTGCGTCCTTTGAGGGAGGCGGGTGAGGTTGTTGTTTCTCGTCGTTTTTGTCGTAAGGATTTGCGTCGACTTCGCCGTGGCACGCAACAGTGCGAGCGTGTTTTGGATTTGCACGGCAGGAGATGGACGGACGGTGAGGAGGCGTTGGAAGTTTTTATGGGAGAGAGTGTGAAGAGGGGTTGCCGTTGGGTGATGGTGATAACGGGTAAGGGGACGGGTCGGATGAGGGATATGTTTTATTCTTGGGTGGAGCGTCGAGGTACTATGGTGTTGTCTGTGCATGAGGCACCTCCTTTGCGTGGTGGAGAGGGAGCTTTTTATGTGGCCCTGAGGAAGCGAGAATTAGGTGAGTAGATTTTCTGGAGAGGGATATATATTTCTTGTGGTGGAGGGGGGGAAGATTTGGCGGAAGGGGGATGATGGAGGGGTTGAGGAGGTTGAGAGGGGTTGGGCTTGTGAATTGTTGTCTGATGTGGAGGTGGAGGTGTTGTTGTGTTACAAGGCTCGTGTGCTTGCATTTTTGGGACTGGATAGCTGTGAGGCTGCGGTTTACGATGTGCTGGGGTTGTATGGATTTGTGCGTCCTGCACGTTTTTGTGTGCCGAGTGTGCGTGGGGTTGGAGATGCGTTGGGCATAGAATTATCGGAGGAGGCGGGAGGTGGCGTTTTGGGTCTTGAGTCTATGGTGGAAATTTTGCTGGAGGAGTTGTCGAGAAGCGGTGATCGGGAGCGTGCGGGTGGAGCTGCGATGTTTATGGGTCGAGGAGGTTGGTTGTGGGCACCTTATGTTCTGGAGGCGTGTGGTGTTGGGGAGGTGGAAAAGTTGCATGATCGGACATATGGGATGGACAGTTGGCGTGGTTTGGATTTTTGGACGGATTTGCCGTCTAAGGGAGAATCTTTGAATGAGTCTGTGGACGAGGAAGAGGCACTGGGGATGCTGGACGGTCTTGTGGAGAGTCGCGGTAAGGAAAAGCGCGAGGGGCAGAGGGATTATTTGCGAGGGGTGACGCGTGCATTTGGGGAGTATGATAGTGAGCGAGGTCCGCACATGGTCTTGGCAGAAGGAGAAACGGGGGTAGGAAAGACCTTGGGTTATTTGGTGCCGTCTGTGATGTGGTCGAGGAGGAATGGAGTCTCTGTATGGATATCGACGTACAGTCGTTATTTGCAAGGTCAAGTGGAGAGGGAGAGTTTGGATGTGTGGGGTTCTTCTGATGTGGAGGAGGATGGTTGTCGCAAGCTTGTGGTGAGGCAGGGTCGAGAGAATTATGTATGTTTATTGAACTATGAGGAAGCACTTTGGGACATGGGTATGAGTGGAGATCGTGCGATAGCTTTGGGGTATGTGTCTCGTTGGCTTGGGAGTACGAAGGATGGGAATTTGCACCATGGAGATTTCCCGACGTGGCTTCGGACGTTGGAGGGGGTTCCGACATCATTTGATGGATTGTCGGACAGGCGAGGACATTGTATTTTTAATGGTTGTAGGCATTACAGGCGTTGTTTTATAGAGAGGGAGCAGAGGCTGGCGGATTTGGCGGAGATAGTGGTATCGAACCATGCTTTGAGTCTTTTGCGTTTGTTGCATCAGGAGGGAGAGGATGGGGAGAAGATACGGATGGTATTTGACGAGGGTCATCATTTGTTGGATGTGGCGGACAGTACGTTGAGTATTCATGTGAGTGTATTGGAGTTGATGAGGGTTCGTCATTGGATATTGGGTCGAGAGGTATCCGGCAGTCGACTGGAGAAGGGTTTGCGTCAGAGGTTGCTGAAGGTGGGAGGTGTGAAGGAGACTATTTTTGAGAGTGTGGAGATGATGGAGTTGGAGGCACGGAGGTTGCCTGGAGAGGGATGCCTTGGTCGTATTCGTGGTGGCGAGGCGTTGGGTTCTTGCGAGAGGTTGTTTTTGAAGATTCACGAGTTGGTCTTGAGGAGGGATGAGTCCGGGAATCGTTATTATGAGCAGGAGTTGTTGTTGGGTTCTGGTTATTTTGGCGAGGGGGGAGATGAGATATGTGCAGAAGTTCGTGTTTTGGGTCTTGAGATGTTGGGGGTATTGAGGAGTATAGCGAGGTCGGGAAAGTTCTTGCTTGAGGGATTATTGGAGTTGAGGGATTCTGACTTGGTGGTGGTGGACGTGGAGGGATTTCGGGGAGAGCTTACGGGAGCGATTCGTTCTTTGGAGATGTGGTTATCGCGTAGGTTGGAGGGTATGTTGCATCTTTTGGAGTCTGTACTGGAGGGAAGTGAGGACACGGATATTTTTGTGGATCGTGCGGTGATAGAGCGAGTACGGGGTTATGAGACGGATGTGGGACTGACGCGACATTTTTTGGATCCTGGAGATTGTTTATCGGATCTTTTGCGAGGGGGTACGTCGGGCTTGGTGGTGACGTCTGGAACTTTGAGTATGAGGAGGAAGCCGGAGGAGGAACGCTGGAAGGAGGCGAACGTGAGGTTAGGATTGAGGGGTTTTGGGGATGATGGGAGCAGTTGTGTGGCGGTTGATTCGCCATTTGACTGGGTGGGGCAGACGCGATTATTTTTGGTGAATGACGTGGACAAGAACGATATAGGAGCGTTGGTGGAGGCCTTTTCGGTATTGATGGAGTCGTCTGGAGGGGGTACGTTGGGATTGTTTACGTCGTTAGAGCGAATGCGTCGTGTGGTTCCGCCTTTGCGTAGTTATTTGTCTGAGTTGGGTTTGGACGTGTATGCTCAGCACATGGACAAGATGGCGATATCGGACTTGGTTCGAATATTTGGATCGGAGTCGGATTCGTGTTTGGTGGGTTCTGATGCGTTGCGAGACGGACTTGATGTGGGAGGTATGGGACTTCGTCAGGTTATATTTGAGCGTCTTCCGTGGCCGCGTCCTGATATTTTGCACAAGAAGAGGAGGGAGGTATTTGGCGGTTGGTCGTACACGAGGACGCAGATGGGTTGGAAGTTGCGTCAAGCGTATGGACGTTTATTGAGGAGGAAGGAAGATAGGGGCGTGATGGTGGTTCTGGAGGGCAAGGTTCCTGGAGGTTCGATGGCTTTTTTCCCAGAAGGTGTAGAGCCGATGAGTATGAGTTTGCGTGAGGTTTCGACGGAGGTGCGTTCATTTTTTATGTAGGAGAGAAGAAGGTTTGGTATAGGGTGATGGAGAGGAAGATGAGGGTAGCAAGTGCGGCCATGATGATTTGGCGTCGCCAAGCGTTTATTTGTTTTTGACGTTTTTTTTGTTCTTTTTCGGCGAGTTGTTTTTCTTCTGTGGTTTCTTTACGGAGGGTGAGGTATTTTTTTTCGTGGAGTTCTGAGAATCGTTGGGCGCGAGCGAGGGATTTGTTTTCTTTTGGGTATTTTTTTTTGCGTATGATGATGATGGAAGCGAAGATGAACACGCCGGTGATGAAGAGGAGGGAAGTCAAGGTTGTATAGTCTTTATAGGATTTGAGAGAGGAAGAGAGATGTTGGAAACGGTTCCGTGGTTGATGGTGTGGGGATTGGTGGCATCTGGATTTTTGGGAGGTTTGATAGCGGGTTTATTTGGAGTGGGAGGGGGTTTGGTGATGGTTCCTGTTTTTTATAGTTTTTTCCGATATGAGGGATTGTACGGGGAGAGTGCGATTCATGCGTCTGTGGCGACGTCCTTGGCGGTGATTGTGTTTTCAGGACTGTCGTCGGCGTGGTTTCATTATAAGCGTGGAGCGGTGGATATGGAAG
>CAKMZR010000172.1 GCA_929200455.1 uncultured Alphaproteobacteria bacterium
TGAATGGTGTCAGTAGACGCGTTGTTGCAAGGGAACGGACTGGACTTCATCTGTGAGGGTGTTGAGGTTTACGGGTCGTTTTTTCATGGATATTTTTCCATTCTTGTTGATGGATGCGAGGGAGTGGAAGAGCCATTTTTTGTCGTCTCGTTTTGGGAAGTCTTCACGAGCGTGAGCACCGCGACTTTCTGTACGTTTTAGGGCGCATTCTATGGTGGTTTTTGCCTGTAGGATGAGGTTTTCGAGTTCGAGGGTTTCCATGAGGTCTGAGTTCCAGATCATGGATCGGTCGGAAGTTTGGATATGGTTTTGGAAGGTATTGAAGACGTCATTCATTTTTTCGACGCCTTCTTTTAGGAGGTTGTCTGTTCTAAAGACGGCGCAATGTTGTTGCATGGTTTTTTGCATTTGGTCGCGAAGGGAAGCGGTGGGTACGGATCCATTTGCGTGACGGATGGCGTCGAGTCTTTGGATGATGGCTTCTGTGACGTGGGGAGATGTGGTGGGAGGTTTTTTTCCTGGGGAGAGGGTATTTCCGCAATGTTCTGCGGCGGCTCGCCCGAAGACGATGAGGTCGAGGAGAGAGTTGGAACCGAGGCGGTTTGCGCCGTGTACGGAGACGCAGGCAGCTTCTCCTGCTGCCATGAGTCCTGGTATGATGTCGAGGGAAGCGCTGATAGCTTGTCCTTTGTAGTTGGTGGGAATTCCTCCCATATTGTAATGGCAGGTGGGTATGACGGGTATGGGGTCTCGGGTGAGGTCGACGCTGCTGAAGATTTCAGCGGTTTCTGCGATTCCTGGGAGTCGTTCGTGAATGATTTTGGGGTCGAGGTGGTCGAGGTGTAGGAAGATGTGGTCTTTATGGTCACCGACGCCGCGATTTTCATTGATTTCGATGGTCATGGATCGGCTGACAACGTCACGAGAAGCGAGGTCTTTTGCGGAAGGAGCGTAGCGTTCCATGAATCGCTCTCCTTCTGAGTTTGTGAGGTATCCGCCTTCGCCTCTTGCGCCTTCTGTGATGAGGACTCCGGCACCGTAGACTCCTGTGGGGTGGAACTGTACGAATTCCATATCTTGTAGGGGTAGGCCTGCCCGCAAGCACATACCGCCGCCGTCGCCGGTGCAGGTGTGGGCGGAAGTGGCGGAGAAGTAGACGCGTCCGTATCCTCCTGTGGCGAGGATGGTTTGTTGGGCGTAGAATCGGTGTAGGGAACCGTCGTCGAGATTCCATGCGAGTACGCCCCGACATTCATTGTCTTCCATGAGGAGGTCGATGATGAAGTATTCGATGAAGAAGTTTGCTTTGTGGCGGATGGCTTGTTGGTAGAGGGTGTGGAGGATGGCGTGTCCTGTTCTGTCTGCGGCGGCACATGTGCGTTGAGCGGGCTTTCCCTTTCCGAATTCGGTGGTCATGCCGCCGAAGGCGCGTTGGTAGATGTGTCCATTTTCTGTACGGCTGAAGGGTACGCCGTAGTGTTCGAGTTCGACGACGGCAGGTACGGCTTCTTTGACCATGTATTCGATGGCGTCTTGGTCACCAAGCCAATCAGAGCCTTTGATGGTGTCGAACATGTGCCACCGCCAGTCGTCGTCTCCCATGTTTCCGAGGCTTGCGGAAATGCCTCCTTGAGCGGCAACAGTATGACTTCTTGTGGGGAAGACTTTGGAGATGCAAGCTGTGTGTAGGCCTTTTTCAGCAAGTCCGAGGGTGGCTCTAAGTCCTGCTCCGCCTGCACCGGCGACGATGCAGTCGAAAAAGTGGTCATGGAAGGTGTAAGAAGAAGTCACGCGTGTGTTCCGAGGTGAAGGTTGATGATGATGATGGTGAGGGTGATCATGAGGATGATGGTGAGGGTTCGCAAGGTCGCGACGGTGAGGAATCGTTGCAGGGGTGAAGGGATATAGTCTTCGCACACGACTTGGATTCCCAAGACTCCGTGATGGAGTCCACAAGCAAAAAAGGAGATAAGGAGGGCGACTCTCCAAGGATTTTGGAACCACTGGAGTACGGAGGAGAGGGGCTCTGAGAGGAGGGGGAAGACGTCCCAAGCAAACCATAGGGAAAGGGGGAGGAGAGCGAGAGCGGAAAAGCGCATGATGATGGCGTGTTGGGTGCCGTCGTTTGCACTGCCGAGATTTTGGTGTGAAGAAGATTTCATGAGGACTATCGTGTGAGGAAGAAGAGGAAGAGGGCGAGGAGGATGCTAGCGGCGGCGATGATGAGGGATCGGATGCTGTGTTGGGGTAGGGAGAGGTTGAAGAGGAAGCCGGCATCCCAGAGGAGGTGTTGTAGCCCTTGTAGGGAGTGGTAGGAGAGGATCCAGAGGAAGGCGAATTGGGCGAAGAGTCCGAAGGGGGAGGAGAGCAACCAAGCAGTCCATGCGAAGGTTGTTCCTCCTATGTATGCGGAGAATATCCAGAAAGAGAAGAAGACGATTCCGAAGAAGAAGAGGATTCCGGTGAGTCTATTCATGATGGACGAGACGGAAGACCACTGCCATTTGTAAATTTGGAGATGGGGGGAGAGGGGTCGTTCTTGGTGGTTATTCATGATGGAGGGCTTTGAGAGGGATGATGAGAGGTGTTTTTAGGTTCTTTTTTTTCGTGTTTTTTGCCATAGGAAGTTGATGATGGCGCCGAAGAGGGCGTAGGAGAAGAGAGAACAGAAGAAAAGGATTTCGTTTGAGATAGAGAATCCGATTAATTTGGCGAGGAGTACGAAGGGTTGAGTGGGGATTTCGATGAGGAGGATTTGGAAGGCGTCACGTATGGAGCGTTCGCCTTGGAGGTTTTCGGGTAGGGAAGTTGTGATGAAGGCGATGAAGATGAAAAGCAATATTCCCATGACCATGCCGACAAGAACGGTCCTTAAGAAGCTTGAGGAATGGGATGAGGATGTTGTTTTTTTCTTTTTTTTGGAAGATGAATTTTTTTTGGAAGATGAAGAGGCCATGGTGGATTTCTTTTTTGGGGTGTGGCTTTGGGGATGACGAGTTGTGGTTTTGAGGTTGGTGACTTCGGGCTTATGATTTTGGGTTGGTGTCTTTGGGCTGGGGTTGGGGGTTGGGGATTGATGACTCTAAACAACGACCTTGAACGTTTGAGATCTGTACGGCGACACACACACCTCTATTAATTGCCACTCCCTTTTTTTCCCACCCACTCTATTTTTCCCACCCCAGTCGATTGTACAGAATGAAAACCTTGAAAGTCAAGAACTTGAAAGTTAAGAAGATGTGGGCGAGAGTGAGCGGGGAGGGTTGTAAGCTAAGGAGAAGTCTGTATGGTTTGGGATGACTTGAGAAGATTTTCTGGATTTTTGAAGAAAGGGCGGATTATGAAGAAGGGAAGGTGCGGAGTATGAAGAAGGCGAGAGGGGAGGATTTGTATAGAGGCTACATGGACTACAATGCATCGGTGCCTATGCCGGAAGCGGTGAGAGAAGCGGTGCGAGAGAGTATGGAGAGGTGTTATGGTAATGGTTCTTCTGTTCATGGTATGGGACGTAAGGTCCGTGGGGTGATAGAGGAGAATAGGGATCGTGTGGGTATTTTTTTGGGCTGTGGTTCGGACGAGATAATTTTTACGGGAGGAGCGACGGAATCGAACAACATGGTGATGCGAGGACTTGATGTTGTGGGTATTGTGATGGTGGGAGACGGACATGATTCGCTATTGAGATGCGGAGATTTTTGCGGGGGAGGGATTCCTCTTGTGAAGGTGGGCGTGGACGGGG
>CAKMZR010000173.1 GCA_929200455.1 uncultured Alphaproteobacteria bacterium
CCCACAACACCGTACCCACGCCACAACCCACGTCCAACATCACCCCTCCCTCCTTCACCAAAGGTGCAAAAGTTCCCAACAATACACTGTCGTGACCCGCACGGAATCCTCCCTGACATAACGACAACTTGCCCCCCAAAAAATCATCGTAAACCTCACTCACCCCAAAAACCTCAGTCGAGATTCAGAACGGCGGTAGACCCCCAGAATCTTATAATCATGCGTAAAATGTGACAACTCCTCAAACGCCCGCTTGCTCGCTTCCGACTCGCTGTGTTCCTCTATCTCCGCATAAAACTCAGACTTCTCTCCAGACAAATTCACATAGCTCTCCAAACGCAAAAAATTCACTCCATTCGTCGCAAACCCTCCCAAACACTTGTACAGAGCCGCAGGGATGCTCTTCATCTCAAAGATAAAACTCGTAACATAATCTCCTCCATCCTCCTCAGGGTACGTCCTCTCACGCTGCATCACCAAAAAACGTGTCACATTGTTCTCAATATCCCCCACATCACCACTCCGCAAAATCTCTAAATCATACTCACGGGCAGCCTGCTCCGATGCCAGAGCTCCATAACGACCCCCCAACCGCGCACCCCCCGGTGCCGCCCCCGCCGTATCAACATACCTCAATCCCTCCAAACCGTGACAACGCAAAAACTTCCTACACTGCATCAACGCCTGCTCATGACTGTACACATACTTCAACTCATCCAAACGCACACCCTTCAAACCCAACACACAATGGGCTATCGGCTGGAAATATTCTCCGCATATCCACAAATTCGTCTCAGGCAGCAAACGATGCACGTCCGCAACGCGACCTCCCACCGCATTCTCTATCGGAATCACCGCATAGTCACACGCTCCCTCCGATACACGCTCCAACGCATCCTCAAACCTCAAACACGATACCGCTTCCGCATCCGGAAATAACGAATAACACGCCAAATGCGAATAGGCTCCGCGCAATCCTTGATAACTCACCTTCATCTTTCCTCCTACTCTCTTGTCTTCATATTCGCTTCATACTATAATCCATAAAACTTTCACCCACCACCCCACTCAAGGAAACCAAAATCTATGGCATCCAATAAAGACAATATTATCGCCTTCTCAGGCGTAGTCACCGAAAAATTACCCAACACCATGTTCCGTGTCAAACTCGAAAATGGACACGAAGCTATCGCTCACACCGCAGGAAAAATGAGAAAATTCCGTATTCGCGTCATGGTCGGCGATAAAGTCGATGTCGAAATGAGCCCCTACGACCTCACAAGGGGACGCATCATGTTCCGACATAAGTAATGTCCACAACCTTCAATCACCTCGCCGTTCGTTCTCACTACTCCCTTTGCGAAAGCACTCTCCAAGCCAAGAATATTATCGAATTCGCTTCAAAGCACCAGCTCAAATCCATCGGAATCACCGATACCGCTAACCTCTTCGGTGCACTCGATAACGCTTCGCAACTCGCAAATGCCGGTATTCAACCCATCATCGGGATACGGCTGCCCGTCGCCCTCTCCAAACACGACACCTCCTTCTCCTACATCTCACTCTATCCCCCCTCCCAAAAAGGATACCAACAACTCCTACGCATCTCAAGCCGTATGCATACCCACCCCCTCCCTCTCGGACACGCCATACTTCTCGACGAACTCCTCCAAAACAACGAAGACCTCATCGCTCACACAGGCTCCTCAGACGGAATCATTCCTCAACTCATCAATAACAAAAAAATCACTCTCGCTGAAAATATTCTCACAAAACTCAAACAGGCCTTCCCAGACCGACTCTATGTCGCCATCTCAAGGCACAACTACCTACGCGAAAAACACGCAGAACCATGGCTCCTGCATTTCGCCCACTCCCTAAAACTACCCCTACTCGCCATACAAGACGCCCTCATTCCCTCCCCAAAAGAATACAAAGCCCTACGCATCCTATACAGCATCCAGCAAAAAAATATCCACATCGACAATATCAATCCGGACCAACTCTCAGACCAGCTCTCCCTCAAAACCCCCGCCGCCATGGCAAGACTCTTTCACGACATCCCAGAAGCTCTCGAAAATACTCTCTACTTCCCTAAACGCTTCTCCTTCATGCCCTCTTCCCACAAACCCATGATGCCCCGCTTCGACGACAGCATGTCTCCAGAGCAAGAAAGTCAAGTCCTTCACCAACTCGCTCATCAAGGCTTGCTCTCGCGAAAATCCTTCATACTCTCGCAAAATCCTCACTCCTCCTTGCAACTCTACTCAGAACGACTCGAATACGAACTTGGCGTTATCGCCCGTATGGGATACTCCGGCTACTTCCTCATCGTCTCAGACTTCGTAAATTGGGCAAAAGAGAAAAAAATCTCCGTCGGACCAGGTCGAGGATCCGGGGCCGGATCCCTTGTCGCTTGGTGCACGGGTATCACGTCCTTCGACCCCATACCTTGGAACCTCATGTTCGAAAGATTCCTCAATCCCGCCAGAATAAGCCTGCCGGATTTCGATATTGATTTTTCCCAAAATGAACGCAATGACGTCATTCAGTACGTCTTCGACAAATATGGCCACGAACGCGTCGCCCAAATCATCACCTTCGGAAGCCTCAGAGCTCGTGCCGCCGTCCAAGACGTAGGACGTGCTACCGGAAAATCTTACGGCGAAATCGAAAGCCTTTCCAAACTCATACCCCAAAAAATTAAAGACGAACAAACCGCTCCCCCTCTCGCAGATGCCATCAAAGCCTCCCCAGAACTACAAGAAACCATAAAAAATGACCCCAGCATCCAAGAATGGCTCAATCTCGCCATGAGCATCGAAGGACTCGCACGACACGCTTCCACCCACGCCGGAGGCGTCGTCATCTCTCCACAGCCCATCACAGAAATACTCCCTCTCTACCACGACGAACGCGCTCCCTTCCCCATCACCCAATTCGACATGAAAATGGTCGAAAAATCAGGACTCGTCAAATTCGACTTCCTCGGACTCAATACACTCACCATCATCGACAACGCTTGCAGCCTCGTCAATCAACGACACAATCTCGAACTCTCCCCAGAAACCCTTCCCCTCGACAACCAAAAAACTTTCCAACTCCTCTCTTCCGCAGAAACTTTTGGCATCTTCCAAGTCGAATCACTCGGCATGCGCGACGCCATCAAAAAACTTAAACCTCACAATATACAAGAAATTATCGCTCTCATCGCCCTCTATAGACCCGGTCCCATGGACAATATCCCCACCTTCATCAACCGAAAACATGGCAATGAACCCATCTCTTACCCCCTCCCGCAACTCCAATCCATACTCGAAGAAACTTATGGCGTCATCGTCTACCAAGAACAAGTCATCGAAATCGCTAAACAACTCGCCGGATTCTCTCTCGCAGAAGCCGACCTACTCAGACGCGCCATGGGAAAAAAAGATAAACATGCCATGGAAACCATGCGCGAAGACTTCCTCTCAAAATCTCAAACACACTCGGACATCTCATACAATGACGCCCTCGGCGTCTTCAATACCATCCACAAATTCTCAGAATATGCCTTCAACAAAAGTCATTCCGCCGGTTACGCCATCATCTGCTACCAAACCGCCTTCTTCAAAGCAAACTACCCTCTCGAATTCTTTACCGCTTCCATGAATGGCGATATAGACGATAAAGACCGTCTCGCCGAGTA
>CAKMZR010000174.1 GCA_929200455.1 uncultured Alphaproteobacteria bacterium
AACCAAAACAATAACGACCCCCTGCGTATCGAAGATATCCTCATACCCGACATCTTCCCCGATTCCGCCCTGCCAGAAGAAGAACGAAAAATACGTGAACGACTAAGATACCTCGACTCCATAAAACAACTCTTAAGACCAGAAGAACGCATCATTCAGTCCTACAAAGATGAAGAAGATGTTCCGGAAATCTTAGAAGCCTCCCTCGAAAATGGACTCAAATCTATCGACGAAGTCATCGCATACCTCCGCTTTATCGCCTTTTCCATCGAAGACATAAGCCAAACAGACCAAATCATCAACGGACTCGTCAAAACCTACCTCAGCCTCAATAAACCCGATAAAGCCCTCGAAGAAACCAAACGAATCCAAAGCAGCTACTGGCTCATCCGATCAGGAAATGACGTCGCAGAACACTTCATCTCACAAAACAATTTCGATAAAGCCATCGACGTCTTGAGAAACAATATCAACCTCGTAAGAAACGAAAATATCGAAATCCTAAGAGCCCCACTCAGAGGAAAAACTATCAACGCTCAACATGTCGAAGACCTCGACAGATTGCTTGAACATACCATCCTGCTCCTTGCCGATATCGGAAGCACTTTCGAACTCGTCCAAGGACTCGATATGATCTCCACCCCCGAAACGCGACTCAATACCGTCATCCTCTACATCGAACGCGCCCTCCATAACCGCGAAAAACGAAAAGACCTCCCAAAAATACCCGACATCATCCTCGAAAACTCCATCGTGGATTCCTTCGAAAATCTCTCAAAAATTACCCATCCACTCCACCGCAAAATTCCTTACTACATCAAACTCTCAAACCTCATCAATACCATCCAACCCTCAAAACAAGTCGCCGTCTCCATCCTGCGATTTGCACGAGATGATGTCATACCCTCCCTACCCGTCGCAGAAAGAGACCCCCACCTCATCTCCCTCATCGAACCCTTCATCCTCACAGATAACCTCTCAGATGCCATGCTCTCCACACGCTACATCTCCACAGAAATCGATAGAGCCGTCGGTATGGTCACCCTCGGAAAAACTTTAGGCAAAAAAGATGACGAAGAATTCGCTATACCCCTCCTCATCTACGCCGCCGACATCGCTGACGCCACGCGAGAAGAAAACTTCAAAAACAGAATCATCGGCGAAATCATTCAAGCCCAATCCGTCATCGGACGATTCACAGACGCATACGTCTCCTCCCTCAAACTCGACAATATCGAAACACGATACAGAGCACTCACCACCATGAGCCAAGCCCTACTCGACAGAGGGCGATACAATGACGCATACAGACTCATCACAGAAAAAGTTCCCTACATCAATATGAGAGCCCCCATTCTCGCAGGAGTCGCACGCTATTACGCAGAAAACAACAACCTCAATGAAGCCAACCGCACCATTCTCAATTCCGTAAAACCTCCTCAAGGGTTCCCCAACTCAAAACAAGGACTCGAAGCCAAATCCCTTAGAACCGTCGTCGAAACACACATGGAAATCGGAAAACCAGAAAATGACCACGCCATCTTCGATTCCATTCGAGACCTCGTTCTCTCCACAAACGACAAATTCCTCCAAATCTCTTCCCTACTCGACCTCGCAGAAAAACAAATCGAAAGAAATCGATTCACCCAAGCTTCAAGACTCATCAATACCGCCTGGAGAATCATCGTCTCAGACAAAAATAAACCCTACTTCTCCAAAGCCGTCGAACGCATGATTCAAGTCCAACTCCTCATGCAAGACCTCCTCAACGCTTTCGATGCCGCCGTCCTGCTCCCTTCTCCAGACCCAGACTCTATCGGGGACCCTCGATACGGACTCAATAACGTCAAATACAGAGCCCTCAACCTCGTTTCTAAAGCCGCCGTCAATATAGGACAGGTCGAAACCGCCTTCCGTGCGGCAAACGCCATCGACAACAGCGCCGCTCGGACTTTCGCTCTTTCCGTCATACCCGTCTATATCTCAGAAAGCATCAAAACACACGAAGAACGATTCGGCAAACCTCCCGGAGAAAATGAAGGCAACTCTCCTTCTCCTTTCCTCGACCCCTCCTACATCAAATCATAAGAAAGGCTTCCCCCTTCTCCTCCATCCCCCCCATCTCAGACAGTCAAGCCGTCTAGCCGTATGGTGCAGAAACCTCTCAAAACATACTCATCACCTTGCCCCTCTTCCCTTCCATCCCAAACAGCCAAGACGTCTAGCCGTATGGTGCAAACCTCTCAAACACACGCACTTTCACGCAGAAAACCTCTCTAAGCCCCTTTCCTTACTCACGCAGAAAACTTCCACAAACAACCTCTCACTCATTGCCTCTTCTCTCATAAACCCTCTCTAAGTCCCTTCCCATGTCCTCATCTTCCGTCGCCATCTTCGGAGCCAGCGGCTTTTCTGGTGCCGTCCTCGCAGCCCTCATAAAAGAACATCCCTTCATCTCCCTAGACTTCCTCGGCGCAAATACACACGCCGGACAAAGTCTTTCCTCCCTCTATCCCGCCCTCCATCTCTCTTCCCTCCCCACCCTCTCTTCACACGATACCCTCATAGAAAAAGCACCCGAACTCGATGCCGTCTTCTGCTGCCTGCCTCACAATATCAGCTCTTCCGTCATCTCAAATCTCCTCCGTCAAAAACCCCAACTCCGTATTGTCGACCTCTCCGCTTCCCTAAGAATCAAAAATCCTCACATCTATCAGCAAACCTATAACCTGTCCCTCAACGAAAACCTTATCCAGAATGCCGTCTACGGCCTCCCGGAAATCTATAGAAACGACATCAAAAATTCTTCCCTCATCGCCAATCCAGGATGCTACACCACCGCTTCCCTCCTGCCCCTCATTCCCCTCCTTCACCATAAACTCATCGAACCTCAAGATATACTCATCGACGCAAAATCCGGCGTTTCAGGTGCAGGAAGAAAAAATGACGCCGACTTCTCCTTCTGCCATATCAATAATCAATTCAAAGCCTACGCCCTCGAAGGACATAGGCATGAACCAGAAATCAACCAAGAACTCTCCTTCGCCCTTAAACGTGCCCAAAACCTCACCCCCGAAGCCCTCGAACCCTATGAAACATCCGCTCTCTTCATCCCTCACCTTGTCCCCATGTCTCGCGGAATTCTTTGCACCCTTTATACAAAAGCTCTCCCATCCTTAATACCCCTGTCATCAAGCGAAAAAATTTGGGAAACCCTCGCCGCAACCTATCAGGATGAACCCTTCGTACACGTCTTACCCTTCGGCGAAATCCCCTCCACAGCCCACACCCTACACTCAAATAAATGCACAATCGGGGTCGCCAAACGAACCCATAACGACAACAGACACATCATCGTCTCCGTCATCGATAACCTCATGAAAGGCGCTTCAGGACAAGCCCTCCAAAATCTCAACATCATGATGGGATGGCCAGAAACAACAGGCCTTCAACACTTAACCGTCCCCATTTAAACCCTTTCCCGCTCCTCCTCCGACCCGCTTCCACACCCTCTCCCTCTTCCCGCACCCCCGTTTCCGCCCACGCAAAAAACCCTCTCCACCGCGTCAAGACTTGCGGCCAGACAAGAAAAAAAAACCTATCAGACAAATACTTTCTCAAGAATCTCAAACATACGCGTCACCGTCGTAATCACACGAGCCGTCGCCG
>CAKMZR010000175.1 GCA_929200455.1 uncultured Alphaproteobacteria bacterium
ATATTGCACGGTCGTTATGTATGCACGGCGCGTTCTCCGAAATGTGATGCGTGCGATGTATACGAGATGTGTGGTTTTAAGGATAAGGCTGAAGAGAGTCGTAAGAGGGGAGGTGTGTCGGGATGACGACGGATCAGATGTTGGAGTGGTTACAACTGGATGTGCCGCCTTTGTTGATGTTGACTTTTACGTCACTTATTTGTGCGATTTCCGGGAATTATGTGGTTTTGGTGCGTCGCAGTTTGATGGGAGATGCGGTTTCGCACTCTGTATTGCCGGGTATTGTTCTGGGATTTTTGTTGGGAGGCAGTTTGCTGAGTATTTGGATTGTGGTGGGAGCGGTGGTGTCTGCGATGTTAGGCTTGTTGATGATGGAGGTTTTGCAGCGTTATGTGGGAGCGGAAGCGAATGCGTCGACGGGAGCGGTGTTTACGACAATGTTTGCGTTGGGGGTTGTGATGTTGGAGTTGTGGGTGGGGACGCGTGTTCACTTGGACGTGGAGCATGTATTGTTTGGTTCTTTGGAGCAGGTCTTGTGGCTTGATGTGATTCGCTTTGAGGATATATTTCTCTTGGAGACGTGGAAGAGTTTTCCTGATTCTGTGCTGTGGTCTGGGGTGTGGTTATTTGTTTTGCTTTTGGGTTTGTATGGATTTGGGGATGTGATTGTGCGGGTATGTTTTGACGGGGTTCAAGCGTCACTTTTGGGTTATCACCCGAGACTTGTACATATTGTGTTGATGATGGTGTTGACGGTGACGGCGGTTTTGTCGTTTCGGGCGGTGGGAAGTATTTTGGTGATAGCATTATTTGTGTGTCCTGCGGCTACGGCGAGACTTGTGAGTGTGAGCGTCCGAACTCAGGTATTATTTTCGATGGTCTTTGCGATTTTTGTGAGTTTTTTGGGTTATATTTTGGCGGTGGTTGTGCCTTTGGTGAGTGGTTACGGCTCGACATTTTCGGTATCTGGAAGTGTGGCGTTGTTGTCATTTTTGTTGTTTGTTCTGACGGCATTTTTGCGTCATTTTGGCGTGGGTATGTTTGGAGGTGTTCGGATGGTTGTATAAGCCGGGTTCTGTCTCTCGTGAGAGAGGATGACTATTCATCTGGAATGCGAGTTGCCTAGCATTTCTAGCGACCTACCCGAACAACGGGATACAGAAAGCGTTATCTGACCGTCGCAAGCGGGGTCGTGTTGTTCCTATTCGGTCTTGCTCCCGGAGGGGTTTACCTAGCCCAAGTCGTTGCCGACACTGGCGGTGCGCTTTTACCGCACCCTTTCACCCTTACCCATCTTGACGGAGTTCGTCGTGACGGGCGGTATCCTTTCTGTTGCACTTTCCCTGAGGAAGAAGGTTCCTAAGAGACTTTCTCCCTCGCCGGGTGTTACCCGGCTCCGTGCTTTCTGTGGAGCCCGGACTTTCCTCAACGGTGAAACGCGAGGCTTCGCCTCTGGGAGGCTTTGCCTTGTTGTGTCACTGCTGCAGTCATCCCAACCATCCGAACGTTTGAGGGTACAGGAAGCGTTTGGGAAGGGCAAGCTATGAGGGAGGATTTTCGTGCCAGAGAGTGATTCCTTCCCATTGTTTTTTGAGTGTGTTTGAGGCATTGAGGAGGGATGATTGTAGGATTTTTAGGAGTTCATGGGGGAGGGTGAGGGGTTGGTGGAGGTGCATGGATTGGGGATTGCGTTGGGCTTGTTGGGAGAGGGAGTGGATGAGGTCGCAGGCTTGGGTTTCGAAAGATTTTGAAGGAGAGAGGGGGTGGTCGAGGATGAGGTGGGTAAGGGGGGGGTGGAGTCTTTGCCTTGTCATTTCTATGAGTCCGCCATGGGTGGCCCCGAGGACGTCGGCGTGGGGAGCTGTGAGGAGGGGATGTTTTGGTTTCATGGAGGCACGGAATTGGTTGACGAGGGTACGGATTTGCTTTTTTTGTGGTGAGGAGAGGGGGTCGATAACGATGAGGCCGGAGAGGTTTCGGGCGAAGATAAGTTGGGGTATGAGGGAGATGGCTTCTCGATTGAGTTTTTCTAGGGAAGAGGCGAGGTGTGTTCCTGAATCGATGTCGATGGCGGTGAGGGTAGAGATTTCTTCGATGTGGAGCTGGGCGTTTCCTGAGAGGGGAAAGGAGGGAGCGAGGACATCTTCGATGATGTGTGAAGTGTTGGGAGAGGAGGATGGGTCTGAAGATGGGGAGAGGGAGGCGAGTTCGGGATAGGATGAAATTTTCTTGGAGAGTTCCTGGGTTTTTTTGAGGTCTCCGAACGCGGAGAGACTGTCGTGAGGGAGGATGTGGTGGATGAGGTTGTCGAGGGGGGATAAGGGTTGAGAGAGGAGTCCTTTTTCTTTTTCGTTTGAGAGTTCTAGGGTGAGGAGGGCTTCACTGATGAGGAGGTTTGCATCGTGAAGGAGGGAATCGAGGATGAGTTGTTTTTTATTTTTGAGGGCGTTGCAGAGGTTTTGGGCGAGGTGTGTAAATTGCCATTCCAGGGTATGGAGGGGAAGGCGATGGTTGGAGAGTTGGTCATGAAAATCTGGTAGGAGGTTGAGAATTTCTTGATTTTGGGTGGGGAGGTTATTTTTTGGGGTGTATTTTTCTGGAAGGAACCAGGTATGAGGCAGGACTCGGATTTCGAGATATCGGGCACGGTAGATGCGTGCGAGGTGCATGAGGGGAGCTTTTTCGTGGTAGGCTTCGCGTTTGCATTGGACGATGATTCTCTCCCCGATGTGCGGCATGCGTGTGTGTTTGTAGGGTAGGGGGAGGTGTGCGAGTTCTTTTTGGTTGATGTCGATCCCGACGACGCGTTGGGCAGGATCGACAGTACGGACGATTCCGGCAAAAATCCCTCCGATTCGCGAGGGTTTATGGAGTCTTTCGATAGAAATTTTCCAAGGTTTGAGCTGGGCATCTAGGGAGATGATTCGTGTTTCTGCGGGTGTAAATTCGACAAGATGAGAGAGGGTGTTTGGAATGTGGGGGTTCATGGTAAGAGATTGTGTCCTCGTAGGAGCTGAGAAGTTTCGAAGAGGGGGAGTCCGACAATATTGCTATAAGATCCAGAGATGAATCGGACAAACATGGCGGCTTTTCCTTGGATGGCGTAGCTGCCGGCACAATTTTGCCATTCTAGGGTTTCGAGATAGCTTTGGATTTCGTGGGGTGAGAGTCGTTTGAAGGCGACGGTGGAAACGACGGTTTTCTGGAAATGAGCAGAAGGTAGGGAGAGGCAGACGGAGGTGATAATTCTGTGTCGTCTTCCAGAGAGGTGTTTGAGGGTGGCAAGAGCGTCTTCTTTTTTGGCGGCTTTTCCGATAATTTTCTGTCCTGTGGAGACGATAGTATCGGCAGCAAGAATGGGTTCATGAGGGTGAGTTTTTCGGACGGACAGAGCTTTTTCTAAGGAGAGTCGGGAGACAAGGGGAATGGGTTTTTCGCGACGCAGAGGCACTTCGTTGATGGGTGCGTGTACAATGGAGTGGGGCACGCCTATCTGCGAGAGGAGTTGGGTTCTTTGGGGGCTGTGGGAAGCGAGTATGAGAGATGTCATGAAGGGGGCAGGGGGGGGAGATTGAATCGGGTGATGATTTTGGAAGTGAGTTCTTGTCGTAGATTTCTGTATGCGTGGAGTACGGAGGTTCGGTCGCCTTCGATGAGGGAG
>CAKMZR010000176.1:0-2352 GCA_929200455.1 uncultured Alphaproteobacteria bacterium
GGATGAGGATGAGGGGTAGGGAGAGGGCGAGGAGGGCGGTGATGAAGAGGATGGCATTTTTGGGTGAGAGTTGTCCTGAGGCGAGGGGTCTTGTTTTTGTGCGTTCGACGTGTTTGTCGAGGTGTCTGTCTTGGAGGTCGTTCCAGCAGCATCCGATGGATCGTGCGAGGACGCATGCGGTGAGGAGCAGGAAGATGGAGTAGAGGAGGTGGGAGAGGGGTTGTGAGGGGTTGTTGTGTTTTGCGATGAGGATTCCGAACAGGGCTGGCAGGAAGAGGAGGCCGATTCCGACGGGTTTATCGATTCGTGCGAGGAGGGCGTAGGGGATGAGGGCTTCGGGGAGCAGGGAGAGGATTGGGTTGCTGCCCCTTCCTGAGCTCTCATTGTTTTGGGTCATGATGGGATGCGGGGTGCTGAGGAGGTGTGTTTTTGGGAGGGTGCGGTGGCGTGGGGTGCAGTGTGGCGTGAGGGCGAGAGGGGCGGAGGTGATAGATTTTTAGAGGACGCCGTTTTCGAGGAAGAATTGTTTTCTTTTTTTGAGGAAGTTATCGATGAGGGAGTCGAGTTTATCTTTTTCGAGGGGAGTAGAGATGACCTTATCGGAATTTTCCGGGTCTGGAGTATTGACGGTGAGGCTGATGCCGGCATGTTTCATTTCGCCTTGTATTTGTGTATTGATAGTTTTTTTGGAGGCTTTTGGATTTTGTTTGAGGAATCGGAGGATGAGTCGTTCTATATTGTTGATATTGATTCCGATGCAGAGTTCTGGGGCGGCGACGGCGAGAACGTGGCTATCGACGAGGTGTTGTTTGAAGACGAGGTCATTAAAATTTTGGGCCCGTTGGGTGACGACTTTGGGCTGGGGTATGGGGGGGACGACTTTTATGTATCCTGCGATGAGGAAGAGGATGATATTTCCGATGATGTCGCTGACATGTGTTTTTTGGTTATGGTCACGGGTATTGATGATGTCTTGTCCTGAGAAGGTGTGTTCTTTCATGACGGCGGTGAGAGATTTGAAAGCTTTTTCTTGGATGGAGAAGGAGACGTTTGAGAGTTTGACTTCACGTTTCATATCTTTTGTGTGACACATTTTCTGGAAGGACATGTTGCGAATGGTTTCGAGCATGATGACGGGGCTGATGGATTTGGGTCCCCGTTGGAAGATATCGCGTCGTGTAGATTCTGCGGAAGCGAAATCGCGTAGGGTTTGTTGCATGATTTGGTCATTGAAAGACGCGAGTAATTTTTGGGTTTGCGGGAACATTTTTTCGATGGGGAGGGTGTGATGGAGTACACAGGATCCGATGTGTGAGAGTTTTGCGTGGGAGAGTTCTTCGGCCATATTTGAGAAGAAGTGTCCTTTTCTGTCGGGACTTAGGAGGTCATGAGCGAGGTGTTTGAGGTCGTGGGCGTGGTAGCGACTGATTTGTTTTTGGATATTTTTGCCATCTCCGAAGAAGCCGATACCGGCTTCGAGTAACTTTTCGAGTTGGGAGATGGAGTTTTTGAGTCGTTGGTCGTTGGTGCCTTGTAGATTTTTGGCAAAGTGCGTGAGGAGTTGAGGCACGACTTCTCCTTGGAGAGCACCGGGATAGCTCATGTAGTGTACGGAAAAGATTCCGCGCGCTTTGAGTTTTTGTCGAAGGAATTCGATGATGTGTGCTTGATTTTCGCGATTGAGCCAGCTGTAGACGCCTTGAGCGACGGCGAAGTCACATGGGGGGATGTCGAGTTTGGGTAGGTCTTTGACGCTGGCTTCGATGAAGGTGATATTGTCGAGGCCGATTCGTGCGGCGAGGTCGCTTGCTTTTGCGACGTGGGCGGGGGAGAGGTCGACGCCGTAGAATTGTCCGTGAGGGAAGAGGACGGCGTGGAGTATGGTTGAGATTCCTTGGCCTGAGGCGATATCGATGAAGGTGAAGGGTTGTGTGATGTCAGGAGCCTGATGTCCTTGGCAGAAAGCGACGAAAGAGAGGAAGTGGGGTGATAGATTTTCGTAGTAGCCGGTGGCGTATTCGTCTTCGCCTACATAGCCTTCGAACCAGTTCATGCGCATGGTACTATGGATCCTTGATGTAGATTAAAGGTTTTAGAATATGGGTGAATTGTTGTGTATTTGTGAGGGGTTTCACATGGACAAGAGAGCAGAAAACGGAGCGGAAAGCAATAAAAAGGGTACAAAAAAGATGGTGATGGTTTATAAATAGTTATGTTCATATAATTTTGAGAGGGAAAAGGGAGCGTAGAAGAGGAGGAACGGATGGTCTTGAGATATGTAGAAGGTTTGGGCTTGGGTGGGTTTTTTTTGAGGTGTGGGTTTTTTTTGAGGTGTGGGATTTTTTTGAGGGT
>CAKMZR010000176.1:2452-3650 GCA_929200455.1 uncultured Alphaproteobacteria bacterium
GTGGGTTTTTTTTGAGGTGTGGGTTTTTTTTGAGGTGTGGGATTTTTTTGAGGGTGTGCGTGGTGGTATGTGTGATGCTGGTGGGCGTGGGTCGTGTTGAGGGAGAGGAGAGTTATCCGCACAAGGTGGTAGACATTTTGGTTCCTTTTTCTGAGGGGAGTTCGGCGTCATCAGGGATTCAGATTCTGCAGGAGTATTTGGGGAAAGAGCTTCCCAAGGGCATAGGTTTGAGTTATAAGCCGGGGGTGAATCGTCAGAATTTGTGGCGAGATATCGATTCGATGCCGGACACGGGTTATATTTTGGCGCAATTTCGGGTGCCGGAATTGTATCTTTTGGAGTTGATGGGCGAGGCGGATTATCGTGTGAAGGACAAGCAGCTTGTGATGCTGTATCAGTGTGAGGCTTCTGTATTGTTTGTGAGGTCGGCGAGTTCAATTCGGGATGTGCGTGGATTTGTGTCGTTGCTTTCTCGTCGAGGAGACAGGTTGGAGGTGGGCGGCGAGGGTTACGGGACGCATAGTCACGTGACTCATATGGATTTTCTTGAGGCGACGGGATTGAAGGTGGTGTACCGTTCGTTTGAGAAGGCGAGTCAGGTGAGGGATGCGTTGCGCGAGGAGGAGATCGTGGCGTACTGGGGAGGTTTGAGTGAGGTTTTGAGGGGAGATGGTGAGATGGAAGGTTTTCGTCCGTTGGCGTTGGCGTCGGGACTGAGGCATCCTTTTTTTCCTGAGATGGTGACGTGGAAGGAGGGTGGCGTAGACTTAGAGAGTCGTTCATGTTTTGGATTGATGATTCCTGAGACGGCGGACGGGGGTCAGGCGGAGTGGTTGTCGAAAAGGGCGATGAGGGTGAACGAGAACAGGGACTATCGGAATGCGGTGTACAAGGTGGGTTTGGAGCCTTTTTTTGTGGATTGGCGTGATGTGGGTGGCTTGGTACGTAAGGAGGAACGTCGTGTGAAGAAGCTTCTTTTGCGTTATGGGATAATAGAGGAGTGAGTTATGTATTGCTGGAAGAGGTGGGAAAGAGGAGTGCGAAGTGGGGGGGAGTGGATGAGGGTTTTGGTCGTATAGTGACGGGGGAATCTTTGGGAGACGGGAGTGGGAGGCAGGGACTTTTTTTGTATGAGGAGCGTGGGGGTAAGTTGTGTAGGCGTGATTTGTGGGAAGAGGGTTATGGGGGTGTGGGTTCG
>CAKMZR010000177.1 GCA_929200455.1 uncultured Alphaproteobacteria bacterium
CAATCCCGTAATCCCACCTCGCCTAAAACCCAACGTACAACCATCCACCGCATGTACTCCCCCAAAACTCTTAGACAATCCCTCCGTGCGGAGTACCATATCTGTCATACAAACCTCTAACTCAACGTACCAAAAAATCTAACCACCGACGCTCCCAACCCTTCATAAACTTCGTCGTTATAAATATCACCACTATGTATAACAACGCAGCCATCAAAAATCCCTCGTACACCACATAATACTTACCATTCAACGTCCGACCCGCTCCCAAAATATCAATCACCGTAATCGTCGATACCACCGCAGAACTATGAATCATAAAAATAACCTCATTGCCATACGCCGGCAAAGCATAGCGAAAACCTCGCGGCAATATCACACTCCGCAACTGAGACCACACACTCATTCCACACGCCTTCGCCGCCTCGATCTCTCCCCTCGGAATACTCTTAATGCCACCCCTAATAATCTCAGATGTATACGCCGCCGTGTTCAATGAAAACGCTATCAACGCACACCACCACGCATTGCCCAAAATAACCCACAAAATACTCTCCCTCACAAACACAAATTGACTAAGTCCATAATAAATCAAATACAACTGTACCAATAAAGGCGAACCACGCTCTACATACGTAAGCAACCACACAAACTCAGACAATACAGGAAGCCTATACGTACGTACCAACGCAAGCACAACCGCCAAAATACCTCCAAAAAATAACGACAATGACACCAACAATATCGTGTTCAATAAACCCATCGCAAATAATTCCCAATGAAGCAATATCAACCATACGTCCAACGGCCAATCATTCGTACTCGCTTGCTCAAACCACTCAACCCAACTCCTCTCCTCCAACGCCTCCTACCTCCTCTCTCCGCTCGTCGACCAAGCACAGTAATAACGATTCACAAGCGCAAAAGCACCATCACTCAACGCCGACAAAATCAAATAAAATACCATCGCTACAAACAAAAATGTAAAAGTATCACGCACCGCTCGTCCCGCAACAAACGAATTGTACACCACATCATTCAATCCTATCACCGATACCAACGCCGTCGTCTTCATCAAGACCATCCAGTTGTTGCTAAAACTCGGCAAACTGTAAAAAACCAACTGCGGCCATATCACACGACGAAACAATATCACACGACCCATGCCCACCGCTCGCGCAGACTCCACCTGTCCCCGATCTATCGCCAATAAACCTCCGCGAAATGTCTCCGTCATATACGCTCCAAAAATAAATCCTATCGTCAAAATACCCACCGTAAACTTACTCAAATCCACATAATCCCACAATCCCAACCAATACCCCACATCGTTCAAAAGCTTCTGACCTCCAAAAAATAGTAACAACATCAAAACCAAATCAGGGATACCACGCACCAACATCACATAAACTCCCACCACTCGACGCAAAAAAATAGGTCCTGACAGACTCGCCAATGCTCCAAAAATACCTATCAATACCGATACACCCAACGACGTCACACTCAAAAAAATCGTCACCCAAAACCCCTCAAGAACCAACGGCATATACGCCACTACATCTTCCATGCCTCTCCTCTTTCACGCAAAAAAAAAGAGGGAAACACAATCTCTCAATCGTGATCCCTCTCTTCTAAAAAAACCAAAATCTTCAGTCAGTCGCCGTATACGTCAAAACCAAAATATTTGTCGTTGATCTTCTTGTAGATTCCATTCGCTCGTATCGCCTTTATCGCCTTGTTCAAACGCGTACGAAGTCCATCATTCCCCTTACGCAACGCCACGCCCGCTCCCACTCCATGACAACCCAAATCATACTGATTGCCCGGCAAAAACTCAAAATCCTTACCTGACGGCGTACTCAAAAATCCTTCTTCCGCCTGAACCGCATCCGACAACTGTGCATCAATTCGTCCCGCCGCCAAATCAAGAAACACTTCCTCCTGCGTACCGTACAGCTTCACCGCAGAATCCGTAAAAAACTTCTCCGCATAACACTGATGAGTCGCTCCCCTTTGAACGCCTACCCTCTTTCCAGAGAGTCCCTCTTTCGTGCCTCGAATGCCACTTCCCTTACGCACAACCAAACGAGCCGGCGTGTTGTAGTACTTGTCCGAAAAATCTACTCGACGCTTCCGCTCTTCCGTCACACTCATCGACGCAACAATAATATCAAAACGACGCGATATCAACGCTGGAATCATTCCATCCCAATCTTGCTCCACCAATGTACACTTAACCCCCATCTCATCACACAACGCATGAGCTATGTCTATATCAAAGCCTAGCATCTCGCCGCTCGCATCTTTGTACGAAAATGGAGGATACGCTCCCTCAACACCTACACGCAACTCTTCCGCCGATACCATAAACGGTACACTCATCAAACCCACCAAAATCAAACTCAAAAACTTCTTCATCTCTCAAATCTCCTCAACCTTGCTTCTTACTTGGTTCTTCACCTCTCCCGTTCACCCTTAAACACTATTCTTACTCTTTTTGCAAGCCCTCTTTCACTTCTCTCACTTCACCATTTCCAGAAAACTACTCAGGCGCGTACTTTGCGGATTCAAAAGAATATCTTTACACCCCTCTTCCGCTATCACGCCCCCATCCAAAAATACCACCCGATCCGACGCCTCGCGCGCAAATCCTATCTCATGCGTCACCACGACCATCGTCATCCCATCCGACGCCAACGACAACATCACCTTCAATACCTCATTCACCAACTCAGGATCCAAGGCCGACGTCGGCTCGTCAAACAACATCACCTTCGGATCCATCGCCAAAGCCCGAGCTATCGCCACCCGCTGCTGCTGACCCCCGGAAAGTTGTCCAGGATACTTCTTCACATGATCCGACATACCCACCTTCAATAACTCCTCCTCAGCACGCTCGCGTGCCTCTGACTTCGTCCGCTTCAAAACCCTCATTTGAGCCTCGCACACATTCAACATCACGTCCATGTGCGACCACAAATGAAATCCCTGAAAAACCATACCCAACTTCGACCGCACCCGCTGAAGCTGCCTGCTGTCCACCGCCTCCAAGTCACCCCCCCGCGCACGACGCAGTCCTATCACCTCCCCGTCAACCTCTATCTCTCCACCCGTCGGACGCTCCAGCAAATTAATACACCGCAAAAATGTACTCTTGCCAGAACCACTCGAACCCAGTATCGATACCACCTCGTGCTCACGCGCCTCAAGCGATATACCACGCAAGACCTCCAAAGGACCAAAAGATTTCCTCACGTCTCGCACAGACAAAACCACACGCCCCTCCGCTACCTCCGACATCACAACTCCTTTCCTCAAACTCGCCTCTCTCTACAACCACTATACACCACTTGTCAAGTATTCAAAAAAGAACCTTGACCACAACACTTAAATAGAATTACACTCCCTCACCCAAAAAAATAAACAATCATCCTTAAGGAGAAACTATCATGCCCATACTGCTCTTCTTCCTCTCTTTCCTCTTATCCTCTTCCTTCGCACTGTCAGACGAATATAAACAATCCCTCACCGTACACCACTTCCTGAGCCCCTCTCACATCCTGCAGACAAAACTGCTCGAACCCCTCAGCGATGACCTCGCCAAAAAATCTCTTGGACAACTCTCCCTCTCCATATACCCCTC
>CAKMZR010000178.1 GCA_929200455.1 uncultured Alphaproteobacteria bacterium
GTTGGCGACGGATGCCTTGGCGATAAACATGGCGGCGAAGACTTTTACGATCACGCTTACTGAGGAGATTCGGGGTATAAGCGGAGTGGATTTGAAGACGAAGGTGAAGATAGGGGGAACGGGTTTGACGATTGACGGAACGACTTCAGCGGGTCGTGCGAAGATTGCCTCGGCGACGGTGGTGGGAGGCAAGTTGGTGATTACGGTTACGGATTCGATTGTGGCGGGGAACTACACGGTAGAGGTTCTTACGGGGGCGTTGGAAGATTTGTCTGGTAATGCTTTTGCCGGGGGTACGACGGAGCAAGACACGGTGACGATGACAGACACGACGGCTCCTTTGTTGGTGGGGGGAGGCAATGCTCTTGAGGTAAGCGGGGGAGGCAAGACGTTGACGGTAAGTTTCAGTGAGGGGATGAAGCTATTGGATGCGAGCAAGGTTAAGGTTCTGAAGGGTACGAGTTCCCTTAGAAGCATAGACATCGCGAGCGTGACCTTGAAGGCGGGTGATAATACGAAACTGGTGATCACTTTGAGTGCGGGATACACGGTGGGGAGTGGAAATTACAAGGTTGAATTTGAGGCGGGAGCGATGTCTGACTTGGCGGATAATGCTCTTCTTCCTGTGTCGACGGAAGCGGATGCGGTTGACGGAGCGGCCCCGAATTTGGTTGATGGTGACAGTACGCAAGCGGGAGTCCAATCTTTAGTTTTTGACGAAGCCAACAAGAAATTCACGGTTTATTTTGACGAAGCGGTGGTGGCGGGTTCTCCTTTTTTTATGACTTTGAGCAAGGTGGGAGGAGAGCGGGTTTCTTCATTGCTTTACACGGTGCATGCTGTGGGTCAGACTTTGGAGTTTAGGTTTGATGTTTTGCCGGTACTTGATGGTGATTATAGGGTTACGTTTTCGAAGAACGGGGTGTTGGATCTTTCGGGGAACAGTCAGGCATTGACGACGTCGACGGTGACGGGAATTTCTGTGACATCTTCGGACAATGAGGCCCCATTTGTTGTGAGCGGAGCTCTTTTGGTAAAATCTGGCGAGGCGCAGGAGGTATTGTTTAATGAGGCGGTACGTCATAATTTGGGAGCGGCATTTACGAGTGCGGTTCTTCTTGGAAACATTAAGGTTTTTGATGGAGATCGGGCAGTTTCGAAGACGGGTTCTGGGGGGAGTTTAAGTTCGATAACGGTAGAGATGAGATCGGACGGCAGAGGTTTTGTGATTAAAAATTTGGAGGAGTCTAAAGTTTACACGGTAAGGATCAAGGAGGGAATTTTTGAAGATCTTTTTGGCAATGACTTGGTTGCTGACGTAACGGTGGGAGGTCAGGGGTATACGGACTTGCCTTATTTTGATAAATGGTTTGGTGCGACGAGTGCGAATATAGATGCTCTTTCTATTGCGGGTGCGGGAGATCGTTTTGTGGTGACATTTAATCAAAATGTGACGTTGCGAGATAAGACGAAGGTGAAGCTTTTTAGGAGCGGTAAGGATTCTGGTTTTGCTTTGTCTTTGGATAGGGACAATGGGGATAGTTTTCTTACATTGACGTTGAGTCCTGTTGGGGTGTTGTCGGGTCATTACCGAGTATTTTTTGAAGAAGGGGCTTTGTCTCTTGCGGGAGAGGTGGGGAGGAACAAGGCATTTGTGACGGAGCAAGATTCATTTTCTTTGCCGTTTACGATTACGGAGGTGAGCAGTTATTTGTCTGAGGGTAAGAGGATTATACGCCTTAAGTTTAGTGAGGCGGTAGAGTTTAATACTTCTGGTGGGGCGACATTGAAAGAGGCGAAGCAAAAGATAGGATTGACGTATACGGGTCTTGGTTCTTTTAAGAAGGTAGGTAATAGTCACATAGGGAGTAGTCCTACGGATGGCAGCGTAAGACTTTCGAGTGATGGTATGGAGCTGATATTTGAGGTTGAGGGAGTTGATGAGTTTTTTGCGGCGGCGACGGGAAAGGGCAAGCAGGGATGGTTGAGGATTGAGAAGGGAGCGTTAAAGAAAGCGGTTGCGAATCTTGATGTTGTTTCTGCGAGTGATACTCATATAGATTCGGGATCGGTTCTTTTTCCGCATGAGGTGGCTCCCTCGATAAAGGCGCCGGTTTCTATAAACAATCCGTGGGATGATTCTGGTGGTAATTTGGTTCTTAGATTATTTTTTCAAGAAGATGTGACATGGGTGGGAGAGGATTTGGCGGCACAGAAAGCAAAGCAGGCGACTTTTTTCTTGGCGGAAGTGGGATTGGGAGGGCAATCGCTTGTTCTTGGCACGCACTATGAGTTTGTAGATTCTGCGGATTCTGCCTTTAGGGCCTTGAAGGTGAAATTTTTTGTGAGTGAGAGTGGCAGGGGTTCCAATTTTCAATTGAAAGGTCGCGTAGCGGCGGGGAGTGTAGAGACGGTTTTTGGAGTCACAAACACGCTTATTAATTTTGTGAACACGGGACGGACGAACAAGAAGTATGTATTTGTGGCTCCCCCTGCGGACACGGAAGCTCCGACTTTGGAAGCGGGAGGCAATGCCCTTGAGATAAGCGGAGCCAATCACAAGACGTTGACGGTGAGTTTTAGTGAGGGGATGAAGTTGTTGGATGCGAGCAAGGTGAAGGTGTTGAAAGGCACGAGTGCCCTTGGAAGCGGGGATATAGGGAGTGTGGTGTTGAAGACAGGTGATAAGACGAAGTTGGTGATTACTTTGAGTGCGGGATACACGGTGGGGAGTGGGAATTACAAGGTTAAGTTTGAGGCGGGAGCGATGTCTGATTTGGCAGACAATGCTCTTCTTCCTGTGTCGACAGAAGCGGACACGGTGACGGTGGATACGACGGCTCCTTTGTTGGCGGGAGGAGGGAATGCCCTTGAGATAAGCGGAGCAAGTCACAAGACGTTGACGGTAAGTTTCAGTGAGGGGATGAAGTTGTTGGATGCAAGCAAGGTTAAGGTTTTGAAGGGTACGAGTGCTCTTGGAAGCGGGGACATAGCGAGTGTGGCCTTGAAGGCGGGTGATAAGACAAAGTTGGTGATTACTTTGAGTGCGGGATACACGGTGGGGAGTGGGAATTACAAGGTTAAGTTTGAAGCGGGAGCGATGTCTGACTTGGCGGACAATGCCCTTCTTCCTGTGTCGACAGAAGCAGATACGGTGACGGTGGCAGACACAACGGCCCCTTTGTTGGTAGGAGGAGGGAATGCCCTTGAGATAAGTGGGGGAAACAATAAGACGTTGACGGTGAGTTTCAGTGAGGGGATGAAGCTGTTGGATGCAAGCAAGGTGAAGGTTCTGAAGGGGACGAGTCCCCTTGGAAGTGGCGACATTGCGAGTGTGGCACTGAAGGCGGGTGATAAGACAAAGTTGGTGATTACTTTGGGATCGAGTTACACGGTGGGGAGTGGGAATTACAAGGTTCAGTTTGAGTCTGGAGCGATGTCTGACTTGGCGGACAATGCTCTTCTTCCTGTGTCGACAGAAGCGGATACGGTGACGGTGGCAGACACAACAGCTCCTTTGTTGGTGGGAGGAGGGAATGCCCTTGAGATAAGCGGAGCAAGTCACAAGACCTTGACGGTAAGTTTTAGTGAGGGGATGAAGCTGTTGGATGCAAGCAAGGTGAAGGTTCTGAAGGGGACGA
>CAKMZR010000179.1 GCA_929200455.1 uncultured Alphaproteobacteria bacterium
GTGGTGATAGATTCGAGTGATAAGGATATGATGCAGTTGGTTTCGTCGGATGTGGAGATGTTTGATCCTTTGAAGAATCGGGTGATTGACGAGGCGGAAGTGGAGGTTTTGTATGGCGTTCCGCCCTCTTTGATGGTGGATTTGCAGGCGTTGACGGGAGACAGTTCTGATAATATTCCCGGAGTCCCGGGGATAGGGGTGAAGACGGCGTCTTTGTTGCTTCGCACATATGGTTCTTTGGAGGGTGTATTGGCAGGAGCAGAAGGGATTGCACAGCCGAAACGTCGACAGCAGTTGATGGAGCATGCAGAGGATGCACGTTTGTCTTACCGTCTTGCGAAGTTGCGAGACGATGTGGAGGTATCGGTGCCTTTGGAGGATTTGGTGTCTCAAGGTCGAGATACGTCCGGGGTTGAGGACTTTCTGATTCGTCAGAATTTCCGTAGGTTTTTGAAGGGATCGGGTTTGGGGAAAAAAGAGTCATATGGGGAAAGCAAAAAGAGGATGTTCGTAAGCGATGTTGAGGATAAGTCAGAGGCGTTGTTGCAGGAAGATTCGGTGGAGCGTTGTTATGATTTGGTAGTGGAGGAGTCGGAACTTTTGAAGTGGGTAGAGAAGGCGCGGAAGGCGGGAATTGTGGCGATTGATACGGAAACGACGTCTCTTTCTACGGAGTCTTTTATGACGGGAGAGGGAGAGCTTGTGGGTGTGTCTTTGTCTGTGGGAGCGGGCGAGGCCTGTTATATTCCTGTGGGTCATAGGGGAGCGGATGTGAAGGTTGAGGATGCGGGAGAAGAGGATGCGGAAAAAGAGGATATGGGAGAAGAAAGAGGTGAGGGAGATTTGTTTGGTTATTCTGAGAGGCAATCAGAGGAGAAAAAGGCAGAGGAGCAAGAAACGGAGGGTTTAGGCGAGGGAGAGGACGGCAGGCAGTACAGGCAGTTGCCTTGGTCGCGGGTGAAGGAAATTTTGTCGCCCTTGTGGGTTGACGAGTCGGTATTGAAGGTGGGTCATAATTTGAAGTACGATGTTCATGTATTGGAGGCTTATGGTTGTCGTGTGACGCCGAGAGCGGATACGATGTTGATGTCTTTTGTGTTGGATGCGGGTCGAGAGGGTTCCGGGGGACATCGTCTTGAAGGTTTGGCAAAGCGTCATTTGGGTTTGGAGATGGTGTCTTTTGAGGATGTGGTGGGTCGCGGTCGTCAGAAGAAGACGTTTGCGGATGTGTTGTTGGCAGAGGCTCGAGATTATGCAGCAGAAGATGCGGATATGACGTTGCGTCTTTATGAAGTGCTGAAGGGTCGTCTTGAGCGGTCTTCGCACCAAGGATTGTACCATGGTGTGGAGATGGGTTTGATAGATGTGCTTGTGCGGATGGAGCGTTGGGGTGTTCGGGTTGAGGGTGATGTCTTGGAGTCTTTGGGGAGGAAGTTGCGGGGACAGGAGGAAGTTTTGGAGGGGGATATGTCGCGTCTTGCGGGGGAGTCCTTTTTGCCGGGTTCTCCGAAGCAGGTGCGGCATATATTGTTTGATGTGTTGGGATTGTCTTCTGGGGTGAAGACGAAGAAGGGTGAGAAGACGACGCGAGTGGATGTGTTGGAAGATTTGGCAGAAGAAGGACATGAGATTGCACGTCTTCTTTTGAAGTGGCGCGGGTTTAATAAGCTTCGGAGTACTTATGCGGAGAGTTTGCCCAAAGAGATGAGCATACGGGACGGCCGCGTCCACACGACCTATGCGATGACGGGGGCCCGTACGGGACGTCTTTCGTCGCAGTCGCCGAATTTGCAAAATATTCCTATAAGGACGGAGGAAGGTAGGGAGATAAGGCGTTCTTTTGTGCCTGAGGAGGGTATGATCTTTTTGGCCCTTGACTACAATCAGATAGAGTTGCGTTTGTTGGCGTCGCTCGCGGGTGAGGAGACAATGCGAAGGGCTTTTTCTGAGGGTGTAGACATTCATGCGTTGACGGCATCGAGGGTTTTTGGGGTGGAAGTGGAGGAAGTGGATGGGGAGAAGCGTCGTCAAGCGAAGGCGATTAATTTTGGGATAGTGTATGGGATGTCTGCGTATGGATTGTCGCGACAACTTTCTATAGGTGTGGGGGAGGCAAAAGAGTTTATCGGTTCTTATTTTTCTGAGTTTGAGGCACTGCACGCGTACAAGGAGGATCTTTTGGAGGCGGCGAAAAAGAATGGATATGTGGAGACGGTGTTGGGTCGTAGGCTTTATGTGGAGGCTTTGAATAGCAAGAACGGGACGTTGCGTGCTCATGCAGAGAGGCAGGCGTTGAATGCCCCGATACAGGGTTCTGCGGCGGATATTATCAAGCGTGCGATGATTCGCATTGATAAGATGTTGCAAGAGGAACAGAAGGTTTCGAGGATGGTGTTGCAAGTGCATGATGAAATTGTGTTGGAGGTGCCCGAGGGAGAGGCGGATGAAATGGAAGAGCGGGTGAAAGGGATTATGGAGGGAGCAGGAGAACCTTTTTGTGGTCTTTCTGTGCCTTTGAGGGTGGACAGCGGCAGAGGTTTGAACTGGGAAGAGGCACACTAGGTGCGGGATGTAGGGAGAAGGAGAAGGAGAAAAGATGGAGAAGGTGCAAGGTCAAGATGGAGGGGGAACAAAGGTCGTGGTGGTGGGAGCGGGTTTGTGGGGTCGAAATTTGGTGAGGGTTTTTGGTAAGCTGGGGGTATTGGCAGGCGTGTGTGATGCAGATGAATCCCGGGTGCGTGCGAGTTTGGATCACGTGCATTCTCTGGGTTATGGTTTGGGTGCGAGGGGGTACAGTTGGGAAGAGGTATTGGCGGATGAGGACGTGAAGGGCGTGGTCTTGGCGGTTCCTGTATCGCGACATTATGCTATGGGTATGGAGGCGTTGCGTAGGGGCAAGCATGTATGGATAGAAAAGCCGATGGTGGTGGAGGTGGAGGAGGGAGAGTCTTTGGTGAAGTGTGCAGACGAGATGGGTCGAGAAGTGATGGTGAATCATTTGATGCGTTACCATGGGTGTGTGAGGAAGTTATTGGAGATGGTGTCTGAGGGTGTGTTGGGTCGGGTGGGACATATAGAGATGAGTCGCAAGGGTCCTGGTAGGATTTTTGCGGATGCGGATGCCCTTTATGATTTGATGCCTCATGATGTGTCCGTGTTGATGGTTCTTGCAGAAGATTGTGGAGATCTTTTGGAAGTGCGTGGTTGGTCCGGGGGTTGGGGAGAGGGAGGGAGGGATTGGGCGCGAGGATTTTTGTCGTATGAGGATGGGATGAAGGCGACACTTTCTGTATCCCGTCTTCATCCTTTGAAGGAGCAGAAGATGGTGGTGGTGGGGGATCGGGGGATGTTGGTTTTTGATGATCGGAAGCCATGGCATGAGCGTTTATGGCATGTGGATCACAAGGTAGAAGTGCGAGGGGGTTGTGTTTCTTTTTGTGAGGGTCGTGGTGATTATGTGGAAGTGGAGGAGGGAGAGCCTTTGTATGAGGCGGGGGTTCATTTTGTGGAGGTTGTGGAGGGTGTGTGTACGCCCTTGACTTCTGGCCGGGAAGCTTTAGGAGGATTGAGGTTGATCGAGGCGATAAAAGAGGGTATGGAATGTTGAGGTTGTGGAGGGTTAAGGAGGCGGGTAGATTA
>CAKMZR010000180.1 GCA_929200455.1 uncultured Alphaproteobacteria bacterium
CCCCGCCGAACCCTCCCACGCCCCCAAAAGCCTCACAAAGACAACGCATCCTCCCCTCCAAAACCCCACCCTCCAAACCAAAAATCCAGAACGACTCTTCCGTACCGCCCTCAGTCGACGATTCCATCACCAACAAAATGGCGTCAGCGTCGTCGCTGAACCCCTCTTCCTCTTCCATGACAGCCTCCCAGAAGAAGGACGCTTCGTATGGCAGTGCGATATCACCCTCCATAACAACTCAGACTCTCCCCTCAGACTCATCAACCACAAGTGGTCCATCACGGGAAGTGACGGCTCCCATGTCGATACCCACGAAGAACACTCCACAAGCCAACAACCCGTCCTCATACGAGGTGCCGCACTCTTCCATAGCTGTACCGTTCCCATGACCACACCTTCCGCCTTCATCTCAGGCTCCTACGATATGCTCAATGACCAAGGTCAACTCATCACCGTGAAAACACCCACTTTTAGCCTCGACAGCCCTTGGAACGACCTCAATATAAACTAACACACCCTCTGGAACACCCACCCTCTGACACCCCCCAACCTCAACCCAATGCAACCTCAACGCAATCTCTGATACATACTCCAGCACACCATCTTCGATACACCCCTTCTGGCACACCCCCGCACATCCCCTCAACACACCTCAACACACATCAACCCAACGCAATCTCGACACACCCCCAACAGAACAATGACTCAACATCGACCTATGCTCCCGCGAGACCCTCTCGGACTCATCCTTCAAGGACTCGCCCTTCTCGGACGACCCGTCTTGCAATCCCTCCTCGCTCTTGGCGATATGGTCTCCTTCACCCTCAACGTCCTCCTCAGAACCTTCCTCCCCCCCTTCTACCCGCGAATCATCTTGCAACACGCCGTCGAAATCGGATTCTTCTCCCTACCCGTCGTCGGACTTACCGCCTTCTTCGCCGGCATGGTCCTCGCCCTACAAGGCCATACCGGATTCGCCCGATTCTCCGCAGAAGCCGCCGTACCCAGAATTGTCGCACTCACACTCACTCGAGAACTCGGACCCGTACTCACAGGACTCATCGTCGCAGGACGCATGAGCTCTGCCATCGCCGCAGAAATCGCCTCCATGAAAGTCACAGAACAAATCAATGCCCTCATCACACTCTCCATCAAACCCCTTCACTACCTCGTCGTTCCCAGAGTCATCGCCGCCGTCATCGTCCTACCCATCCTCGTCTCCATCAGCGACATCATCGGCATCATGGGCGGAACCCTCATCTCCGTTTACCAACTCGACTTCCATCCCGATACCTACCTCCAAAATACATGGAACTTCATCGAACCTCTCGACGTCATCTCAGGACTCGTAAAAGCTTCCGCTTTCGGTTTCCTCATCGCCATCATGGGATGCTATCAGGGACTCCGCTGCGAAGAAGGAGCCCAAGGAGTCGGGCGCGCCACAACCCTTGCCGTCGTCGCCGCTTCCGTCTCCATCCTCTTCGCCAACTTCATCCTCACTTCCCTCTTCTTCTAAAAAATCCTTACCCCCCTCCAAACCATGTCCTCTACCGAAAACCCCATCCTCTCCCTCAAAAATCTACACAAATCCTTCGAAGACCATCACGTCCTCCAAGGCATAGACCTCGAACTCTTCCCCCAACAATCCCTCGCCATACTCGGGGCTTCCGGCTCCGGAAAATCCGTACTCCTCAAACTCATACTCGGACTCATGCCCGCAGACAAAGGCTCCCTCGCCCTCAACGGACAAAAATTCGAACCCACTCGCCAAAAAGATAGCCGCAAACTCTACGCACGCTGCGGCGTCCTCTTCCAACACTCCGCCCTCTTCGATAGCCTCCCCGTCTGGCACAATATCGCCTTCTCCCTCATCATGAACCACAAACTCCCCCAACACCACGCAAAACAAAAAGCCATAAGCCTCCTCGAAGATGTCGGACTCGACACCTCTTGTGCCGATCTCTTCCCCGTCGCCCTCTCCGGAGGCATGAAAAAACGAGTCGGCCTTGCACGCGCCCTCGCAACCAACCCCGATATCCTCTTCTGTGACGAACCCACAACAGGACTCGACCCCATCATGAGCAATACCATCGACCACCTCATCCACTCCCTCGCAAAAAAACACCAAACCACCGTACTCTCCATTACACACAACATCATAAGCCTCCCCCTCCTTGCTTCTCACGTCGCCATGCTCTTCCAAGGACGCATCATCTGGTACGACTCCATCGACAAACTCCACAAAAGCAAAAATCCTATCGTGCAACAGTTCATTCAAGGAAAACAAAAAAAATCTTCCCCTGCCTCTCCCTAAAATCTTTCTCCCTCCACCTCTCCACCCCCTCTCTCCTCACATTCTTGACTTTTTCCAATTCTCTTCCTATAATTTACAATGCTCTTTTTGTAATTTAATGGCTTCTTGTACTTTAATAGAGGGAGCGAACCGCTATCCCACCTTTCCCACACCAGTTTCCCACACCCCAGCTTCAAAGACAAAACGGATACCAAGGATGAACATTATGAAACCCTTTCACCGTCCTCCCTCCTCCATCGCATCAAAACTTGTCTCCCGGTACTTCCTTTGCCTCCTCCTTACACTCCTACTCGTTGTCGGAACCTTCTCCCTATCGCCCCAAAATAAGGCTCACGCAAAAACTCTTTTCCTCACAACCCTTGAAGCAGAAAGAGGAAATACAGGTGCACAGTACGACCTTGGACTTCGCTACTTCTACGGACGAGGCACAGAAAGAGATACAGAAAAAGGCCTCGATTGGCTCAACAGAGCCGCTGAAAACGGCTCCACCCTCGCTCTCAACCGACTCGGATTCCTCTACCTCAACGGCGTCGGCGTACGACAAAATAACGACAAAGCTTTCTCCTACTTCAAAGAATCCGCCCACGCAGGAAGCACCGTCGGGCAATTCAATTTCGGCTACGTAAACCAATTCGGTATCGGCGTAGAACCAGACCCCGCTATCGCTTTCCAGTGGTACCTCATCGCCGCAAAAAAAGACCACGTCAGTGCCCAATACAATGTCGGACTCATGCTCTTGCGTGGACAAGGCGTCATCCGTGACCATGTCGCCGCCATACAATGGCTCAAAAAAGCCGGAAACTTAGGAAGCGGCGAGGCTCTACATGCCATCGGCACCCTCTTCTTCGGTGACTTCCCAAGCATCCCTAGACACCTCGATTCCGCTAGACTCTACTTCCTAAAAGCCGTCGAACAAGACTACAGACCCTCAGGACTCAACCTCGGTATCATGATGGCTAGAGGACTCGGCGGAAAAACAGAACCCACAAAAGCATACGCTCTCCTCAAATGGTCCAACCAAGATCACAGCCTCGTCAATCGTGAAATCGAAAAATTAGAAAACTCCTTCAACAGCACCCAGTTCGAATCTTCCGACATCGTCTATCTCGCCCTCAAAAATAAACGCTACGGAATCCTTCTGCAATAATCACCTTCCACCTTTGCACCCTCCACCTTTGCACCCTCCACCTTTGCCACCCCCCCGTACCCTCCCTGCCCCTCCTTCCAAGTCACAAAACTGCCAAAAGAAGCCATAACTTAACAA
>CAKMZR010000181.1 GCA_929200455.1 uncultured Alphaproteobacteria bacterium
CCCCTCTTCAGGCACCCCCGCTCTAGCCACCCCCGCTCCGCTTATGACGGAAAAACCGTCTTCAAAAATGTACACCCTTCTCCTTTGGCGTGTATATCACCATCTTTTTCGCAAAAATGTCAAAGTCACAGACAAGAAAAAACCAAAACCATCCGTTTTTTATTGTTGTAAAAAAATAACTTTTATTTATAATAGAAACCTTTTATTGGAACTCGCTGTTTGCTTCCAGAGAAAACCTCACAGAAGAAACGCACAAAATACATTCTAAAAAAAGGAGAACACACCATCATGAGTCCCACAATCACACGACGTTCCTTCTTACAAGGAACTTCCGCCCTCGGAATCTCAAGCCTTCTCAGTTCCACCGCCCTCGCTTCCATCGACCCACACTCTTTCGCAGGACGCATATTCCACGCAAGCCACTACGGACCCTTCGAAGCCATCGTCAGCGACAACACCCTCATCAATATCACCCCCGTGGTCGAACTCGACGCACGTCCCACAGAAATGCTCACCATGGGCATCATGGACCGCACATACGACAAAAGCCGAATCAACTTCCCCATGGTCAGAAAATCATACCTCAAAGGATGGAAATCAAAAAGAACCAAATCCCAACTCCGAGGAAAAGAAGAATTCGTAAGAGTTGACTGGGATACCGCCATCAACCTCGCTTCCAAAGCCATCCTCGACTCCATCGAAAAAGGCGGCAACGAATCCATCTTCAACTCCTCCTACGGCGGGTGGAGCCACGCAGGAATCTTTCGACCCAACGTCATGCAAGGACGTTTCTTCAACCTCATCGGCGGATGCACCAACACCTCCGGAGACTGGTCCGCAGGCGCCTCACAAGTCGCCCTACCCAGAATTATCGGCGATATGGAAGTCTATTCCGCCCAAACCGCTTGGGAAGTCATCCGAGATGAAACAGAACTCTTCGTTCTCGTCGGATGTGACCCCATAAAAAATAACCGCATCGAATATAGAGTCGCAGACCACAGCATGTACGAACATTGGAAAGATATTCGCAACGCCGGCGTCAAATTCCTCTCCATAAACCCCCAAAAAACAGCATCAGACGAATACCTAGGCGCCGATTGGCTCCGCATCATTCCCAATACAGACATCGCACTCTTCCTCGCTATGGCCTACCACGTCCTCGATAAAAATCTAGACGACAAAGACTATCTCGCCAAATACACCGTAGGATCCGAAAAATGGATAGCCTACGTCAAAGGAGAAAACGACAATATTCCCAAAACACCCAAATGGGCAGAATCCATCACCGGAATCAAAGAACAAAAAATTAAAGAACTCGCAGAACTCATCGCAACATCAAAAACACAAATCGCCGGCGCCTGGTCTTTACAACGTGCCCACCACGGCGAAATGGTCCACTGGGCCCTCATCAATTTTGCCGCTCTCACAGGAAAAATCGGAAAAAAAGGTCAAGGAGTCGGCTTCTCCTGGCATTACGGAAATGGCGGCATGCCTCAAGGAGGAAATGCCACGCCCTCAGGACTCGGACAAGGCCGAAATCCCGTACACGACATCTGTCCCGCTTCCCGAATCACAGAAATGCTCGAAAGACCAGGCAGAAAATTTACATACAACGGCGTCGAATTCACTTACCCCAAAATTCGCATGATCTATAACGCCGGCAACAACTTCATGTCTCACCAACAAGACACAAATAGACTCCTCAAAGCCCTCAGAAAAGTCAAAACCATCGTCTCTCAAGACGTCTGGTGGACCGCCGCTACTCAGTGGGCCGATATCGTCCTCCCCGCTTCCTCAACCCTAGAACGAGACGACATCTCATCTGGAGGCACCTACTCCAATGATAGAGTCTACGCCATGAAAAAAATTATAAACCCCATCGAAGAAAGCAAAAGTGACTACGAAATCTTTGAACTCTTCGCAGAAAAAATGGGCGTTTGGACACAGTTCACAGACGGATTAACCTACGAAGATCATATCAAAACCGCTTACGCCAAGTCCGGTGCATCAGAACCTTTCGAACAATTCTGGAAAAAAGGATACGCCCTCATGCCCATTCCTCAAAAAGCACGAAAATGGAGCCGCCACGAAGACTTCTATCAAGACCCGGAACATAACGCTCTCCACACAGAATCAGGAAAAATAGAAATGTTCTGCAACACCATCGCGAAATTCAACTACAAAAATTGTCCCGGTATGCCCGTGTGGCTCGAACCCTTCGAGTACCTCGGAAACGCAAAAGACGGTCAACTGCACATCGTAAGCCCTCACCCATGGTACCGACTCCATAGCCAAATGGAAAACTCTAAAAACCTACGCTCCCTCTACAAAATCCAAGGAAGAGAACCCGTCCGTATCAACGCTCAAGACGCAAAAAAACGAAATATCAAAGCCGGCGACCTCGTCGAACTCTACAACAAACGTGGACGCGTCATCGCAGGGGCCATCGTCTCAGACGAAATCATGCCAGGCGTCGTCTCCCTCTACGAAGGCTGTTGGCCCCAACTCGACAAAAAAGGACGCTGCAATTCAGGGGCCATAAACTTCCTCACATCCGCCAACGCAGCCTCAGAACTCAGCAACGCTTCTGTCGCCAATACATGCCTCGTCTCCCTCAAAAAATGTAAAGACCCCCAAGGACCAAATACCGCCTACGACAAACCCACCATCCTCGAGGCAGAATCCGTCAAACACACTCAAGTCACAGACGAACACGTCGGTCTTGAACGAATCGAAGGCGTCACAGAACGACTCATGGCAAGCATGGAACCCGACGAACGCCTGTTCTACGCAAGCTGTACCGTATGTCATGCACCCCGCGTTCCCAGCCACTACACCCAACTCCAATGGAGAGGCATCCTGCCCTCCATGTTCGAAAGAGCCGGACTCAACGACCAAGAACAAAATGCCGTCACAGACTTCCTCATGAAAAATGCTTCCGATGCCGTAAAGTAAAGCCCCTCCCTCACCCCAGACCTCCCTCATCCCAGACCTCTCCATGACGCCCGGTCTCGCCTGCCGCTCCCGACGATCCCGCCGCTTAAATCTACTTTTTCATCTCACGCTTACGCCACTTCCCCGGCCTTTCAAATACATCTCCCCATATACCCACACCCGCAGAACGGGCCCTGCCTTCATCCCTCACATAACGCTCCGTAAACCAAGGAAGAGCCACCGCAAATCCACGCAAAACCATCTCTTGTGCCAAATCCTGCTTCCCCTCCCCCTCCTTCACCACGCATACCCCTATCCACCTCCCATACTTGTCCTTCTCTTGAATATCACACCGCACCATCTTGCCTCGCGTAAGACGCTTCAACTCCTCATAAGCACGCTTTCCACATGACCAAGATTCCCCGGTTTCGCCTCCACACTTCTGTGCGAACTCCATCGCGTCTATACCTTGCAAACGCACCTCCTCTCCCCTCACTTTCAAAGAATCTCCGTCAATCACCCACACCTTCCCTTCCACATAACCTCCCACACGAAGAGAATCCGCAAACACCACACCTCCCCACATCATCATGCTCCCCCACAAAATCGCTGCCCAAAACTTCATTTTTTCTCCTT
>CAKMZR010000182.1 GCA_929200455.1 uncultured Alphaproteobacteria bacterium
AGGTTATGCGGAAGGTGCAGCAGATGTACCCGATTCCCTCGCCTGTGGAGGATGTGGTCTTGAGGACACTATCGCCGATGGGGATACGGCTTACGCGTGAGCGTATAGAGTTTTTGAAGGAAGAGCGTTCTCGGGTTGTGAAAGAGCTGCAAGGTTTGGAGGGGGTAAGGTTTGTGTACCCTTCGGAGGCGAATTTTTTGTTGGTAGAGCACGAGGAGAGGGAGCGTGCGTTGGAGAAGTTGTTGGGTTCTGGGATTGTGGTGAGGGATAGACATGGTGCGGTGAAGGATTGTTTTCGGGTTTCGTTGGGTAGGCGTGAAGAGAATGACTTGATGTTGCACGCGTTGGGTTGGAAGGGAGAGGAGGAAGGGGAGAAGGAGGGAAGGGAGCGTTATCTTTTTCGTGAGACGAAGGAGACGAGGATAGAGTTGCGTGTGCATCTTGATAAGAGTGGGCCTGTATTGATAAAGACGGGGATAGGATTTTTTGATCATATGTTGGAACAGGTGGCATTGCATGGAGATTTTTCGTTATGTGTGGAAGCACAAGGAGACTTGGAGACGGGAGCACATCATTTGGTGGAGGACTGTGCGATCGTGCTGGGTCAGGCGATAAGGGAGGCTTTGGGGGACAAGCGGGGAATATGCCGTTATGGATTTGTGACTTTGATGGATGATGCAAGGACGGAGATGTCGTTGGATTTGAGTGGTCGTGGTTATTTTGTTTTGGATGGATGTTATCCTGATGAGATGATAGGGACTTATCCGTCGCACCTGAGCGGACATTTTTTCCGTAGTTTTGCGGAGAATGTGAGGGGGGCGTTGCATGTGGACGTGAAGGGAGAGGATGCACATCATATGGTGGAGTCTGGATTTAAGGCACTGGGGAGGGTTCTTCGCCAAGCGATGAGGGTGGATGGGGAGGCTTTGCCATCGAGCAAGGGGATATTGTGATATGGAGAGTTGTGTGGCGGTGATTGACTGTGGGGGAACGAATTTGGCGTCGGTGGTTTTTGCGTTTGAGCGTTTGGGGGTTGAAGTGTATGTGACGCGGGACGAGGAAGGTTTGGAGCGAGCAAGTCATGTGATTTTGCCTGGAGTTGGCGTGTGTGATGAGGCGATGAGGAAGCTTGACGAGGAAGGTTTGGTTGAGAGGGTGAAGAATTGTGGGAAGCCACTTCTTGGTATTTGTGTGGGAATGCAGCAGTTGTATGGTTATTCTGAGGAGGGTGAGGTGGATTGCCTTGGTATATTTGAGGGAGAGAGTATAAAGTTGTCGTCGCATGACAAGCCTGTGCCGCATATGGGTTGGAACACGTTGGAAGTGCAGAAGGATTCGCGTTTATTGGCTGGTATAGAGGGAGGACATGTGTATTATGTGCATAGTTATTATGTTCCGCCTGATGGGTACACGGTGGCGACGAGCCGTTATGGAATGCAGCATATATCTGCGGTGGTGGAGCAGGGAGCTGTGTGTGGTTGTCAATTTCACCCTGAGCGTTCTGGAGTTTTGGGTTCGAGGATATTGAGAAATTTTTTATCTATGGGAGATGAGGAGTGAAAAGGGTTTGGGTAAAAGGTTGAAGTGTAGTATACGAGAGAGGGGAGGGAGGCAGAGGTGAGATGAGATGAAGAGGAAATTAACGGTTTATCCGGCGATAGATTTTAGTGAGGGGAAGTGTGTGAGGCTTTTGAACGGTCGTTTTGACAAGATGCAGGTGTACGAGGGTACGCCTGTGGAGAAGGCGAAGAGTTTTGCGGATGAGGGAGCGGAGTGGATTCACATGGTGGACATGGATGCGGTACGGGATCCGAGTAAGTATCAGAAGGATGTCTTGCGTGCGGTGATAGAGGAGAGTGGACTGAAGGTTCAGATGGGAGGAGGTATACGGAATCCTGGTCGTTTGGAGGAGTTATACAATTTGGGGGTATCGCGAGTGGTGGTGGGGAGCATGGCGGTGACGGCTCCGGCATTGATTAAGCAGTGGTTGAGGCATTATGGTGGGGAGAGACTGACGCTTGCATTTGATGTGGTGGAGACGCGTGGTATCCCGTATGTGATGATTGACGGATGGAGGAAGAAAACTCCGGTGGGCTTGTGGTCGATGTTGAAGGTATACAAGGACGAGGGATTGCGTCATTGTTTGTGTACGGATGTGAGGCGAGACGGTGCACTATCGGGGCCATCGTTTAGTTTGTACAACGAAATGATTCGCCAAGCTCCGAAGGTGGAGGTTCAAGCTTCAGGTGGTGTGACGACTCTTTCTGACATAGAGCAGTTGAAGTTGTCTGGAGTTCACGGAGTGGTGGTGGGTAAGGCGTTGTATGAGGGTTATTTTCGTTTGAGGGAGATCATATCTTTATGCTGAAGAAGCGTTTGATAGCGTGCCTTGATGTGAAGGATGGTAAGGTGGTGAAGGGAGTGAAGTTTCGAGATCACGAGGTAGTGGGAGAGATATTGGATTTGGCGAAGAGGTATGCGGCTACGGGTTGTGATGAGTTGGTATTTTATGATATTGCGGCGAGTCCTGAGGGTCGTGGCGTGGGGAAAGATTGGGTATTGAAGGTTGCTCGGGAGATAGACATACCATTTTGTGTGGCGGGAGGCTTGAGGAGTCTGGATGATGCGAAGAGGGTATTGAATGCGGGAGCGGATAAAATATCGATTAACTCGCCTGCCCTTGAGCGTCCTGAGATGATCACGGAGTTGGCGAAGGCATTTGGAGTGCAATGCGTGGTGGTGGGCGTGGATAGTTATGAGGAAGACGGGGTGTACCATGTGCATCAATACACGGGTGATCCTGAGAAGTCTAAGAGGGCCCACCGAGAAACGATGTCATGGTTACGCGAGGCGGAAAGCCGTGGAGCGGGAGAGATTGTGTTGAATTGTATGAATCGAGATGGTGTGAGGGAGGGTTATGACTGTGATCAGATGGCACTCGCACGAGATATTTTGAGTATTCCGTTGATTGCGTCTGGTGGAGCGGGAAAGAAGGAGCATTTTCTGGAGGTTTTGGCACATTCCGATGGAGCACTCGCTGCGGGAGTCTTTCATCGTGGAGAGTTGAGTTTTCCTGATTTGAAGGGTTATCTTGAGGGAGAGGGCGTAGCGGTGAGAGGAGTGGATTCATGAGTGAGGGCGATTGGGAGAAGGGGGGAGGTCTTTTGCCGGCGATTGTGCAGGATGGTAAGAGTCTGAAGGTGTTGATGTTGGGTTATATGAGTCGGGAGTCGTGGGCGGAGACGAAGTCGAGTGGTTACGTGACATTTTTCAGCCGTTCTAAGGGGAGGCTCTGGAAGAAGGGAGAGACTTCTGGTCATATGCTTAGACTCCAGTCGTGGAGGTGGGACTGTGACAATGACAGTTTGCTCTTGCGTGTGGAAGCGTTGGGTCCGACCTGTCATAAGGGAAGCGAGAGTTGTTTTGAGTGTGAGGAAGGCATGTTGGAGGGTCGTTTTTTCCCTGAGGGTTTGGCAGAAATTATTCGTTTGAGGAAGGAGCGAGGGGGCGAGGAGAGTTATACGCGGAGTTTGTTTGAAGGGAGTAGGGAC
>CAKMZR010000183.1 GCA_929200455.1 uncultured Alphaproteobacteria bacterium
GTCTGGGGGTATGAGGGCAGCTTTGAGGGAGCATGAGTGGGGAGAGTTTCCTTTGAAGTGTGCGGTATCGATGGAGACGGAGTGGATGAGTCCTGGAGTTCCGAGTTGGATATTGATCCAGTCGAATCCTGGAGATCGTCTCCGTCGTGTTTCCCATCCGTCGCCCATATTTTCTCCTTTTGCGGGAGCGATGAGGGCCCAAGGGTCGCCGAAGTGTGCGTCGTTGTATGCGAGTATTTTTCCGCCATTGGAGAGGCAAGCGATATCGATAGTGTCGTGAGAAGTTTTTGAGAAGTCTGGGGGTATGGGGAGTCCGAAAGCGTGCAGTCGTGCAACGCCGCCGTCTGGGAGTAGGTGTAATCGTAAGGTTTTGACGGGGTTTTGTTCGGAGACATGGAAGTGGTGTAGGGCGTTGGGTCCGAGGGATGAGGGGGGTACGAGGGTGAAGTTTTGGGTGTTATCGAGGGTTCCTTCGAGGGAGATGGCGGGAGCATAATTTCCGGTAAAGTGAGCGGTATCGAGGGAGATTTTTTCTATGATGCTTGGCATTCCGAGGATGATTTCGCCCCAGTCTGAGAGTAGGTTTCTGCGTCGTTTGCTTTCCCACCCGTCCATCCATTTTCCATGTTCGTCGTATTTGTCGGGTATGAAGACGGGTTTGTGAGGTTGGATGAGGCGACTGAGGGGAGCGAAGAATTGGTCGCTTGTTTCTCCTGTTTGGGCTCCGAATCGCGTGAGGGCGAGATTGGGGAGTTCAGCTGGAGTCCATTCTGAGGTCATGCTTTGTTTTCCTTGGTTGTTTATGAGATGGCGTGGATACGGATTTGGGCGATTTTGTGGACTTGATTGATGGCGATGGTGTATTCGTCATCTGGGTGATTGTTTATGCGTTTGTTGTATGCATTGAGGATATCTTGCAGGGAGAGTCCTGTGACGGCGATGATGAAGGGGAAGCCGAATTTGTTTTTGTAGGTTTGGTTTTGTTGTTTTATATTTTGGAGTTGGGTGTCTTCGAGGGTATTGAGTCCTGCGGAAGACTGTTCATTTTGTGAGTTTTGGGTAAGTTTTTTGAAGGTTTGGGGGTTGGTACCGAGTTCGGGGTGAGCGCGCATGATGAGTATGCCTGCGTCTTTTCCGGCATTTTCGACGACTTCACGCATAGCGTTTATGAGTTTGTCTTTGTGGTCGAAGGAGGTATCGATTCCTTCTTTGTATAGGGTTTCGGCGATCCAAGGAGAGTGTTCATAGACGCCGCCGAAGGTGTGTATGAATTGTTCTTGAGACAAGGATGAGGGTTTATTGAGGTTGAAAGTGGTCATAACTTGGGGGAGGGTTGGTGATTTTTTATCCAGTGTTGAGCGATATCTATTCGTCTGCACAGCCAAATATCGTTGAAAGAGAGTATATAGTCAAGGAGTTGTGTGAGTCCTTTGATTCTTCCTGGTTGTCCGATGAGTCTGGGATGGAGTCCGACGGACATCATTTTGGGGGTGTGTAGAGATTCTTGGTAGAGGGTATCGAAGTGGTCTTTGATGTATGAGAAGAAGTCGTGAGCGGATCGGAATCCGAAGGGAGAGCAAAAACGCATATCGTTATTGAGTAGGGTGTATGGCACGACGAGATGAGGTTTCTGGGGTGAGATTGGGTATGTCCAAAAGGGGAGGTCGTCATTGTAGTGGTCTGCGTCGTAGAGGAAGCCGCCGTGTTCTGCTACGAGTTTTCTGGTGTGAACGCTTGTTCTTCCTGTGTACCATCCTTTAGGTTTTTCGCCTGTGATGGCGAAGATGGCTTCGATGGCTCGAGAGATATGTTCTCGTTCGATTTCGAGGGGAACTTGGGCGTAGTCCCACCATCTGTAGCCGTGTGAGCAGATTTCGTGATTGTCTTTGAGGGCGCGTTCGATGACGGCGGGGTTTCTTTGGGCAGCCATTCCGACGGTGAAAAGCGTGATGGGAATTTGTCGTTCTCTGAAGAGATTGAGTATCCGCCAGACTCCGACGCGTGATCCGTATTCGTATATGGACTCGACGGACATATGCCGTTGATTGTGCCACGGAGAGATTCCGGCGAGTTCAGCGAGGAAGGCTTCGGAAGCGTCATCGCCGTGGAGGACGCAATTTTCGCCACCTTCTTCGATATTGAGAACGAATTGCACGGCGAGTCTGTGTTTGTGTGGCCATTGGGTGTGGGGGGGGTGTTCCCCATATCCGATGAGGTCACGATCGTAGGTGGAAGGGTTGTGAGCGTTCATGTGGATGTGGACATTGAGGGTTTTTTTTGTTTCTAGGTATTGAGTATAGTTTATGAAGTGCGTGAGAGGCAAATAGAAATGTAAAGAGAGGATTGACGGTCAAGGGAGTGTAGTTTATGGTGATTGGGTTTGGTTAGAGGCAAGAGGAGGAAGAGATGGGCAAGTTGACGACGCATATTCTTGATACGATGCATGGAGTTCCTGCGGGGGGTGTGGAGATTGTTTTGGAGGTTGGTGGTGAGGTCTGTGTTCGGACGAAGAGCAATAGGGACGGTCGTTGCGAGGGTCCACTGCTGGAGGGTAAAGATTTTGCGGAGGGTCGGTATCGTTTAATTTTTGGCGTGGGTACTTACTATCGAGGTATGGGATTAGACTTGGGTGGTATACATTTTTTGGAAGATGTGGTGATAGACTTTGGGGTGTCGGACGGGGATGGACACTATCATGTTCCTTTGTTGGTGTCGCCTTATGGTTACAGCACTTATAGGGGGAGTTAGGAGAGGGATGAGGGATCGGATAAGTTTTTTTTTGGGAGAAGATGTTCGCGAGGAGGGTGATTTTCTGCCTTGGCGTACGTTGCTTGATTATTTGAGGGGATTGGGTCGTTGTGGGACGAAGGAGGGTTGTGCAGAAGGTGATTGTGGGGCTTGTTCTGTTTTGTTGGGTGAATTGGACGAGGGGGGGGAGTTGAAGTATCGTGTTGTGAACAGTTGTGTGACGATGCTTGGGAGTGTGGACGGCTGTGCGGTGATGACGGTGGAGGACGTGGGTTTTTTGGGACATAAGGTTCAGGATTTGCTGGTGAGACTGGGGGGGAGTCAGTGTGGATTTTGCACGCCTGGATTTGTGATGTCGTTGTTGGGATTGTATTTGGACGGCTGTGGTTTGGGTCGGGAGCTTGAGGGTCGTGAGGGAGAGCGAGGTTGGGTTGTGGAGGGATTGGCGGGTAATTTGTGTCGTTGTACGGGGTATGGTCCGATAGTGGAAGCGGGTATGAGGATGTTTGAGGGGGAAGAGGACGAGGATTGGTATGCTTTTCATGAGGGTGTGAAGGAGAAGTTGGGAAGGATACGGAGTGAGGAGAGTGTGATGGTGAGGAGTGGGGGTAAGTTGTGGTATGGGGTTAGGGACGAGGAGGAGTGGGCATCGTTTTATGAGGGTCGGGAGGGAGACTGTGTGCTGGTGTCTGGTGGGAGTGACGTGGGGGTATGGGTGAACAAGAAGTTTTTACGCTCAGGAGTGAT
>CAKMZR010000184.1 GCA_929200455.1 uncultured Alphaproteobacteria bacterium
CCTGTTCTGTCTTGTGGACATTGCGATCGCTTGACAGGTATAGACCGCATATTGTGCCGGACATTCCCGCGACGGCCCCACCGCCACAGAAACCGTAACGTTCGATCATGAGAACCCGGCGTCCCTTGCGCGCGAGGTTTGTCGCCGCTGAGACGCCCGCCGCACCGCCGCCGGCTACAATGACATCAAACTGCCCCAGCAGACTGATTGCAGATTCATCGAAGACTCTTTGTACTGAAAAACTGGAGCTATTCATGATGGGGTTCACTGTTGTTTGATTGATATATCAGATAATATATCTTTTAATTTTTGCGTTGTCAAGCCATAAATTTCTGTGTGCCGGCTGCTCATAGTTTTTGTAAGCTATGACTTTAATCACTTCGTATAATGCGGCGATATTTAGGGAATAGTTCTATGTAAAACCTTATTTTCCCTATGTTTGGCATGAGGTTATTTCGGAACGAGGCATCTTCATTTCCGATGTTGTATTCGAGATTTGAGGATGGTGCAAAGTTATTTGTTGCGGTTGTGAGAGTGAAATAAGTTCATTTTTTTAAGGTTTGATGTGGGTGAGTGTGGGCATAGAAAAAAGTTGGCTTGCGGGCCTATTGTTTTATAGAAAATCGGTATAGTTTCTCTGTTGGGGTGCGATTAGGAGAGGAGAAACTGGTATGGATGCATTGGATGAATTATTGGAGAGATGTCGTGAGGGAACGACGAATCCGAGAGACAGGGGGACGACTTTTGAGGAGTTGGTGAGATTGTACTTGGAGAAAGACAAGTTGCAGTCTCAGGAGTATGGGGAGGTTTTGACTTATTCGGATTGGGCGGAAAAGCGGGGAGAGGATAGGAGGGATATTGGTATAGACTTGGTTGCGGAATTGAGTGATAGACCTGGAGAGTATTCGGCGATACAGTGTAAGTTTTACGGCAAAGACAGGCGGATTGACAAAAAGGATTTGGATTCATTTTTGGCGATGTCGAGCAAGCGTCCTTTTGTTCAGAAGTTATTTTTTGACACGACGGAGGTACCGTGGACTGAGAATGCGGAGAACACGGCGAAGGGACATCACATAACGCGCATAGGGAAGGATTGGCTGAGGAAGAGTTCTATAGACTGGGGTTCTGTATTGTTGGGAGGTGAGGTGCGTCATAGGGGTAAGAAATTTTTGCGGAAGGATCAGAAGAAGGCGTTGGAGAGTGTGGGTGAGGGTTTTGAGAATGCGGACAGGGGTAAGATGGTGATGGCGTGTGGAACGGGCAAGACATTTACGAGTTTACGGATAGCGGAGGCATTGGTGGGAGGGGGAGGGAGTGTATTGTTGATGGTGCCGTCATTGGCGTTGATGGCACAGACGGTGAGGGAGTGGGCGAATGATGCTGAGGTGGAATTGTGTTTATTTAGTGTATGTTCTGATATTCAGGTGGGCAAGCGAGATGTTAAGGATTCGGACAGTGTTGAGACGGGTTCTGGAGATTTAGAGATTTCGCCGACGACGGATGCGAGGAGGTTGGCGGAGCAGGTGGAGGTGAGGAGTTCTGGTGGCAAGATGCGGGTGATATGTGCGACATATCAATCGATAGAGGTGGTGAGCAAGGCACAGAAGGAGTATGGTCTTGGAGAGTTTGATTTGATTATATGCGACGAGGCTCATCGGACGACGGGAGTAAGTTTTGAGGGAGAGAATGAGTCGAATTTTGTGAAGATACATTCGGATGCACATGTTCGAGGTAGGAAGCGTCTTTATATGACGGCGACTCCGAGGATATACAGTGATAAAGCGAAGAGGAAAGCGGGGGAAGTGGAGGCGGCGTTGGCGTCGATGGATGACGTGGAAAAGTACGGAGAGACTTTATATTTCATGGGTTTTGCGGAGGCTGTGGAGAAGGATTTGTTATCGGACTACAAGGTGGTGATATTGGTGGTATCGGGAGAAGCGGTTGCACGTGGGGTGACAAAGAGGTTTGAGCAAAGCAGTGATCTTGCTTTGGATGATGCGACGAAGATAGTGGGTTGTCACAAGGCGTTATCGAAGCAGTTTACAGGAGGGGATGGGGATAGGGGAGGGAATGGGGAGACGGGAGGTGGAGGGACCCCGATGAAGCGAGCGGTAGCGTTTTGTCGAAGTATTAGGACGTCAAAGATCATTACGCGAGAGTTTCAAGATGTGGTGGATGAGTACACGAAGAGTGCGGCAGGAAGCACGGGAGAGGAGATTTTGGCTTGTGAAGTCAAGCACGTAGACGGAACGATGAACGCGAAGGAGCGAGGTTTTTATCTTAATTGGTTGAAGGAAAAGGATGAGAACAGGTGTCATATTTTGAGCAATGCGAAGTGTTTGACGGAGGGAGTGGATGTGCCGTCACTGGACGCGGTGATGTTTATGAATCCGAGGAAGAGTCAGGTAGAGGTGGTGCAAGCGGTGGGGAGGGTGATGAGAAGGGCGGAAGGCAAGGAGCGAGGTTATGTGATTTTGCCTGTGGCCTTACCGCCTGGCGGCGATGAGGATGAAATATTGCGAGAGGGTTCATATAAGGTGGTCTGGCAGGTATTGAATGCGTTGCGTTCGCATGATGAGAGTTTGGATGCAAAGATTAACCAGATGGCCTTGGGTGAGGATGTGAGCGATAAAATTGAGATTGCGGGGATTGGTTTTGATGAGGTACAGATGGCAGCAGTCACATCTGTGATAGACGATCTGCCGGGTAGGGGTAAGAGGAGAGGACAAGAGATAGGGGGAGAAGAAATAGAGAGGGAGGAGCAAGGCGAGCTTGCCTTGATGGTGGATGAAATCAAGGCGAAGTTGGTGAAGAAGTTGGGGACGTTGGACTATTGGGATAATTGGGCAAGGGATGTGGCAAAGATAGCCAAGAGCATCATATCGAGATTGAAAAGGTTGTTGGAAACCAGCGAGATGGCACGAGAAAATTTTGATAGTTTTCTTGAGGAATTGCGTGATGACTTGAATGAGAGTGTGACTGAGGAAGAGGCGATAGAGATGTTGGCTCAACATATGATAACCGGTCCGGTGTTTGATGCATTGTTTGAGGGTGGTGATTTTGTGGGTAAGAATCCTGTTTCTCAGGCGATGGAAAAGATTTTGGGCGTGATGCACCATCACAATGTGGGCAGTGAAACCCAAGAACTTGAGAAGTTCTATGCCTATGCAAAAGGGCAAGTCCGTGGGATCGAAACTTTGCAGGGTAAGCAAGAATTGATTGTGACTCTGTATGATAGGTTCTTTAAAGGAGCTTTCCCGAGGGTTCAGGAGAGGTTGGGGATTGTCTATACGCCTGTGGAGGTAGTGGACTTCATTATTAAGTCGGTAGATGAATTGCTACGGAGTGAGTTTGGAAAGTCTTTGGGAACCGAGGGCGTACATATTATTGATCCCTTTGTGGGTACGGGTACCTTCATCACAAGGTTAATGCAGTCAGGATTAATAAAGCCTGAAGAGTTGCAACGCAAATACACCCGTGAGA
>CAKMZR010000185.1 GCA_929200455.1 uncultured Alphaproteobacteria bacterium
GGCGAGAGGGGGGGGGTGTGGAGTGGGGGGGGCGGGGGGGGGGTCATAAGCGGAGCGGGGGTGGCTAGAGCGGGGGTGGCTAGAGCGAGGGTGCTGAGGAGGGGGGGAGTTAGGCGATGAGGAAGGGATTCTCTTTGAAGATATTGTGGATGGAATCGAGGAGTTCTTGAGAGAGTGTGAGAGAGGTGGCTCCGAGAGATTCTTTGAGTTGTTCTTCAGTGGTTGCGCTGATGATGGCGGAGGAGACGTGGGGTTGTTGCATGCACCAAGCGAGAGCCATTTGTACGGGAGAGAGATTGTGTTCAAGGGCGAGCTCGACATAGAGATCGATGAGTTTTCGGGCATGAGGTCCGACATAGCGAATGAAGGCGTGGGGGAAGAGGTCTTGTCGCGATCCTTTGGGAATGGAGTTTCTGTATTTTCCTGAAAGTGCGCCGCCTGCGAGGGGAGAGTAAGCGAGGAGAGAGATAGAGTTTCTGATAGAGATTTCTGCGAGTCCGACGTCGTATGATCGTGAAATGAGGCTGTATGGATTTTGCACGGAGACGATGGGGTCGTAGCCGAGTTTTTGGGCGGTACTGAGGAAGGATTGGACGCCCCAAGGTGTTTCGTTGGAGAGTCCTGCGTAGCGAATTTTGCCTTGTACTTTGAGGTCATGGAGGGCGGAGAGGGTTTCTTCGATGGGTATGGGGTTATTGTCTTCTGCGTGGGGGTTGAAGGTGGTGGAGCTGAAGAAGTTTGTATTGCGTTCTGGCCAGTGGATTTGGTAGAGGTCGATGGTGTCGAGATTGAGTCGTTGTAGAGATTTTTCGACGGCTTGAGAGATGGATTCTTTGTCAAGACGTGTGATTCCGTTATGGAGGTGAGGGCGTAGGTAGGGGAAGTAGTCGCTTCTTCCTGAGACTTTGGTAGCGACGATAATATTTTTGCGTGATTTTTGAGATTTGATCCAAGAGCCGATGTAGGCTTCGCTGAGTCCTTGAGTTTTTTCTGATGCGGGGAAAGCGTACATTTCGGCGGTATCGATGAGGTTGACTCCGGCGTCGAAGGCGATATCGAGTTGTCGATGAGCTTCTTTTTCTGTATTTTGTTGTCCCCAAGTCATGCTTCCGATGGAGATGGCGGAAATGGAGAGTTCGGTGGTGGAGAGAGGTTTTTTGAGCATGGTGCGGTTTTGCCTGTTTGTGGTGATGTGTTGGGAGGAGCCTTGCGGAAAGGGGCGTATAGATACAGAACAGGATATACAAGATGGAGTGCTAGGGAGTCAAGATGCAGACGTGACAGTCGAGACCAGCCTTCCCCTAAAAACAGAAAAATTCATCCTGCTGTTGACCCGCTGTTGGTCATTTCTTATCTTAGGACGGTGGGGGGGATGGTGGGACTGAACATCCCTGCAGTGAATTAGCGTCCCATGAAAGCCGCAATGATTTTTGCGTTTATCTCTGCCAGAAAAGCCAAACGGTCGAAATCTTCGGGATCTTCTGGAATGTTCTCTTCTTCCATCAGCCATTTCGGAAGCGGAGCCATGAATGCATAGTGGTGTCCGGGGATCGTCTGATAGTCGCTGGGCGTCTCGCGCGAGATCACATCGTACAGCGGGCGGGCATGGAATTTCGGGATTGCGATTTCGTCGCCCTCAATCGCGAAGACGGTCAGGCTGGTCATGGACAAGGGGTGCGGTACATCAATACCCTGAAATACCGGTGCCACCTGCAGTTGCGGTCACAACCCAAACCGACAGCAGGAAGCTCACCGCAAGAGGTATGAGTATTATCGGAGATAGTTTAGTGGTCGAACGCATGAAGCAAACTCTCATTACGGATATTGAAGAAGTTTCTATTGTGTTCTGGCGAGTGGATTTGGTAGAGGTCTAAGGTGTCGACATGGAGTTGTTGGAGAGATTTTTTGCACATGGTGCGTGTCTGTATGGTGAGGGTATGTAGAGAGTTCTTGCGGAAAAGGGAGTGTCACTATAGAACAAAGTATACAAGATGGAGAGCTAGGGAGTCAAGATGCAGAGAGGATTTAGGAGAGGTGGAATGAGAGTGATGATTGTGTGGGTGTTGTGTGCGTGTGTGTGGATTTTTGGGTTGGGGGTGCATTTGGGTGTGCACGGAGAGGAATTGCGGAGGGAGTTGCGTATAGCGATGGTGGTGAACGGCACGGTGAAGACGGTATATGATGTGGATCGTCGTTTGTCTTTGGTGTTGTTGTTGAGTGGTCGTCGTTTGGGTTTGGGAGAGAGGGAGGGTCTTTGGGGATTGGTGAGGGATGGGATGGTGGAAGAGTTATTGAAGAAGGAGGCAGCGGAGTCTCGAGGCGTTGTGTTGGATGAATCGGCTTTGGAGGGAGCACTTTTTCAGGTTTCGGAGCGTTTGGGGATAGAGCGTGGTTCTTTGGGTGTATGGTTGGTATCGCAAGGTATTTTGGAGGAGGACTTGCGAGAGATGTTGAGGAACGAGGGGGTATGGACGGTGTACAGGCGAGATGTATTGGGTCGGAGTGTGGTTGTGGGTCGAGAGGAGGTGTTGGAGGAGCAGGATCGTTTGGAAGGCTTGGGTGTTCGTTTTTTGCTTTCTCGGATGAGTGTGAAGTATGGTTCTCACGAGGAGCGGGTGGAGGGACTTTTGAAGATGGAGAGTTTGGCGAAGAGGGTGAAGGAGGGGGGATCATTTTCGTTGTTGGCGAAAAATTTCTCGGAGGATGAGTATGGAGATAATGGGGGTCGTATGGGCTGGGTTTCTGAGGTTGATTTGCCGTTATGGCAGAGGGGGGAGGTTTTGGGAACGGAGCGGGGAGGGATTACGAAGTTGTTGGTGGGAGAAGGGGAGGTTGTGTTGTTGAGGGTTGATGAAAGGCAAGACGGAGGGGATGTCTCGTTTGATGTTGTGAGGGATTCTTTATTTGCGACGAAGTTGGGCGCGCAAGTGAGGAGGCGTTTGAAGGTTGTGAGGGAGAATGCGTATATTGACATTCGTTTGTGAGGGAGAGTTTTGGTGTTGTTGAGTATGGGTCGCGAGCTGATGGGTGTGACGATGGGGGATCCGACGGGTGTGGGGGGAGAGTTGGCGTTGAGGAGTTGGCGACGGGGAGGGGATCGTTTTGTGGTGAATGATGATCCGCGTCGTCTTGAGAGGTTGTCGCATCATTTGGATTTGGGGGTGAAGGTGATAGAGGTGGGTAAGGTTTCGGAGGGTTATGATGCTTTTGAGGAGGGTGTTCCTGTGGTGCGTTTGGGAGAGCGTGTGGAGGTGTTGCCGGGGGATGATGAGGAGGATATGAGGGGTGTGGAGATGACGCGGGAGTCGATAGAGAGGGTGTATGGCTGGGCGAAGGGGGGAGAGATTGTGGGTATGTTGACAAATCCGATTGACAAGGGGTTATTGGCGAGGCGGTTGGAGTTTTCTTTTCCAGGGCACACGGAGTTTTTGAGTTTTCTTGAGGGTCGAGAAGAGGGAGAAGCGGTGATGA
>CAKMZR010000186.1 GCA_929200455.1 uncultured Alphaproteobacteria bacterium
TAGCATTGCGGGGCGGGGGTGGCATGACAAGGGGGTGGGCATAACAAGGGTGTGGCATGACAAGGGGAGGTTCTATTTTTTGTCGATGTACACATTGATTTTTTGCTGTTCTTGTGCTAGGAGTCTGGACTCATGAGGGGTCTTTGTTGTAGGGGGCAGTTGCGAGAGTGAAAACGCTTTTGTGAAATATAAATTAAAAGAGGAGATAGTGTGATGAGAGATATTAAGGATGAGATCAGGGAGAGTGTGATTGGGGGCAAGGGTTTTGGGAGCGAGAGTCGTCGTCGTAGAGATAATTTTGGCGGGGGTGTGGGTATGGGGGGTGTGGGTATGAGTGCAATTCTTTTGGTTTTGGGAGCCTGCGGTGGTGGCGGTTCTTCGGGAGGAGGAGGAGGGAATATTACGCCTGATCCTGATCCTACGCCCACGCCTCAGAAGACGCTTTCTTTTGATAGTGGAGCAAAGGAAGAGGTATCTCTTTCTGAGGGAATGTCGGACGTGGATAGATTTTCTGCGGAGTTGAAGAACGGGGAGGGGAGTATATCGTACAGTTTGGAGGGAGCGGACGCGGGATTATTCGGTATTGACAGTCAGGGTAGACTAACATTTTTGCAGACGCCGGACTATGAGACGAAGGCGGATAGTGATAAGGACGGGATATATGATCTGACGGTGGTAGCCCGAGGAGGTTCTCTTACGGCGAGGCACAATGTGAAGGTGACGGTTGATAATGTTCTTCCTGAGTTTGACGAGAGTTTGTCTGAAACCTCGTCGGTGGACGAGTACAACAAGAAGGTGGGAGATTTTGTGGCACGAGAGCCTGGAGGGGTAGTGAAGTATGGATTGCAGGGAGCGGATGCGGGATTATTTGAGATTGACGCGTACACGGGAGCGTTGAGTTTTGTGGAGAATCCGGACAAGGAAGACCCTAAGGATTCCGACGGTGACGGTGAGTATGAATTGACGATAACGGCGACATCTGGGGATGACACGACGGAGTATATGTTGAAGGTGGGTGTGATGGATGTGGAGACGAAGTTTGGTGAAGGATTGACGACGTCATTGAATGTGCGTGAGGGTGATACGTTGGTGGGTGATTTTACGGCAACGGGTGGTTATGGCTTGATGTACAGTTTGGGAGGGGTTGATGCGGGATTGTTTGAGATTTCTGACGATGGGATGTTGAGTTTTAAGAGTGCACCGGACTTTGAGTCGCCGGCAGGTGGTTCTGGGGATGACAGCAACACCTACAAGGTGACAATTTTTGCGTCATCTGCGGGAGAGTTTGTTAAGAATCCGTTGGAATTGAGTGTGACGGTGACGGATGTTGCGTTGATGTTTGAGGACGGGGCTTCTTCGAGTGTATCTGTGGAGGAGGGATTGACGGTTGTGGGAGTGGTGAAGGCGAGTGAGCCGAGTGGAGTGATGTACAGTGTGACGGGAGGAGCGGATCAAGGATTATTTATGATTGATGCGAACACGGGAGCGGTGAGTTTTACGAGTGCACCGGATTTTGGGGCTCCTGCGGGAGGCGCGATGGACGACAGCAACACGTATGAGGTTATCATTACGGCGACATCTGGAAGTGAGACGGAGACTCACACTTTGACGGTGATGGTGACGAATGTGGATGAGACTGTTCTTTATTTTGGGGGGTTGTCTTCTGAGGTGGAAGTGGCGGAGAACATGCAGTCTGTGGGAACATTTGTGGCGATGGATCCGGATGTTGGAGACACGGTGACGTATGGTTTGGGAGGGGTTGATGCGGGATTGTTTGCGATTTCTGCGGATGGGATGTTGAGTTTTAAGACTTCGCCTGACTATGAGAGTCCGATGGATGGTGATGGTGACAATGTGTACGAGGTGACGATTGAGGCGATGTCTGGCACTGGGGGAGGAGCACAGACGGCGTCGCATACTTTGAGGGTGAGTGTGACGAACGTGGACGAGACTTCGGTTATGTTTGAAGCGGGAGTTTCTGGTAAGGTTTTGGTGCAAGAGAATGTGCCTGAGGTTGGAAATTTTGCGGCGACGGATTCTGAGGGTGGTGTTGTGACGTATGAACTGACGGGATCGGACGCGGGATTATTTGTGATTTCTGCGGATGGTATGTTGAGTTTTAAGAGTGCCCCGGATTTTGAGGCTCCTGGGGATGCGGACGCTGATAATATGTACGAGGTGAGTGTGACGGCTAAGGTGGGGAGTGAGTCTGTGATGCATGATGTGGTGGTGGAAGTGGGAGATGTGGGGCCACGATTTGCGTCTGATGTTCCGTCTGAGATTGTGGTGAAGGAGGGAGAGAATTTCTCTACATTATTTTCGGCGACGGGGTCGGGAGATTTGGTTTACAGTGTTGAGGGTGTTGACGGGAAATATTTTGATATTGGGGGTTTGACGGGAGCGTTAAGTTTTAGGGGTATACCTGACTATGAGAGTTTTGGTTCTAAGGACGGAGACAATACGTATGAGTTGACGGTTGTTGCGATGGTTTTGGGAGGGGAGTCGAGTCGTCATAAGGTTGTGGTGAAGGTTGAGGATGTGGGTCCGAAGTTTGGGGAGGGTGTTTTGTCTGATGTGGGCGTGAGGGAGAACACGGATTTGGTGGGAGTTTTTGCGGCGAGTGATCCTGGGGGTGGGAGTGTAGTTTATAGTCTTGGTGGAGATGATGCGGGATTATTTAGGATTGATGAGAGGGGTACGTTGCGTTTTAAGAGTGCACCGGATTTTGAGACACCGGGGGATGCGGACAAGGACAACACGTATGATGTGACGGTGATAGCGACATCTGGTTCTGAGAGTTCGCACCATACATTGGAAGTGAAGGTGGGAGATGAGGGTCCAAAATTTGGGCAAGGTTTATCGAGCAGTATTACGGTGAAGGAGGGAGAAAATTTCGCGAAGGATTATTCTGCGAAAGTGGAGAGTGGAGTTGTTCTTTATAGTCTTGAGGGGGCTGACAGTGAATTTTTCAAGATTGACAGTCGTGGAGTTTTGACATTGAGGGATGGTGGTCTTGCCCATGGAGCGGGTTCGAATGTGTACGCGGTGACGGTGGTTGCGGAATCTGGTGGAGATCGGGATACGATTGGCTTGACGGTGACGGTGGAAGCCCTTGGAGATCGGGGAGCGAATGTGGCTCCGACCTTTGACGGCACGCCTTTGTCTCGAGTGGAGGTTGCAGAAGGTATGGAGACGGTGGGAACGTTTGCGGCGAGTGATTCGGATGCCGGGGACATGGTGACGTATGGGCTGAAGGGAGCGGATGCACATTTATTTATGATTGGTGCGGATGGGATGTTGAGTCTGGTGAAGGGACTTGACTATGAGGCACCGGTGGATGCGGACGGCGACAATGAATATGAGGTGACGATAACGGCGGGAGATGGTCACAAGGGTATTACGGTTTAAACATCCTCCAGCCCCACAGAACCTCCCCCATAT
>CAKMZR010000187.1 GCA_929200455.1 uncultured Alphaproteobacteria bacterium
CGCCTTCTGCGACGAGGAGTTTGGGTTTGAGTCCGACGATGTTGTAGCCATTGACTGCGACTTGAGAGACGTCGACGGGGTTGACGTGGGTTGGCGTGAAGGATGAAGGTTTTCCGCTGACGGGCAGGTCAAGTCCGCGTTTGAGGGAGAAGCGTGCCATGACGTTAGAGCTTTCTTTTTTTGGAAGTGAAGATAAGTGTCTGTGGAATGTACATGAGTCTATGCGTGAGGAAAAGCGTGTGGTTTATTGTCATTCGATGAAGAGTATCCTCAAGATAGGGTTTTATGAGATTTTTTGGGGGAGGTCAAGGGGTAGAGGAAGAGATTGTCAAGAGTTGTCGTGGGTGTTATAATGTTTGCGGGGTTGGATTTTGGTTTTTTAGGAGCTAGAGATATGTTTATTATGACGGAGCGAACGCCCAATCCTCAGACGATGAAGTTTTTGCCTGAGCGTGAAGTGATGAAGCGTGGTACGTTGGAGTTTGTGAAGGGTGAGGGTGGTGAGGATCGTTCACCGCTTGCGAAGAGACTGTTTGAGTTGGGAGGTGTTGAGCGTATATTTTTGGGAGGAGATTTTGTGTCTGTGAGCAAGAGTCCGGACGAGGATTGGGATGAATTGCAGCCTAGGGTATTGGCGTCCTTGATGGAGCATTATTTGTCTGGAGTTGATGTGGTGAGTGGAGATTTTGAGGGTGAAGAGGTTGTGGAGGGAGAGAGTGAGGTGGTGGTACGGATAAGGGAGTTGATAGAGACGCGGGTTCGTCCTGCGGTGGCCCAAGACGGTGGGGACATAGTGTTTCAGGGTTTTGATCGTGGTATTGTGTATGTATTGTTGAGGGGAGCGTGTGCGGGTTGTCCGAGTGCGACGGCGACGTTGAAGATGGGGATAGAGAACATGTTACGACACTATGTTCCGGAGGTGGTAGAAGTTCGAGCGGTGATGTAGGAGAGGGAGGAAGACGTGGTGAGTGAAGCGGTGGTGATTTCTCGTGGGATGCGTTGGGTTGCGTGTGTTGTGGTTTTGTTGTGGACGGTACTGTCTTTATTGAGGCTTGGCTGGGAGCTTGATTTTTTTTGGGATTTTGAGGATACGGAGGAGGTACGTGTTCCGATAGAGGATGACGATGGCGTTGTGGAGCGATTGCCGGAGTCGCTCAAGACGCTGTCGCCTCGTGATCGTAAGTTGAGTTTTGTGGGTATTATTATGCCGTCTGTTCTTCATGCGTTGGAGAAGGTGATACGGACGCGGGGTTTTCTTCTTGAGTTGTCGGAGGAGGGAGTGAAGTTGGGGACAGAGGAGGAGCGTCGCATTTCTGGTTTGTGTCGGACTTATCGGGTGAAGACTAGGGATTGCACGGTGTCGCGTTTGTTGTTGCACGTGGACGTGTTGCCTGTAAGTTTGGTATTGGCCCAAGCGGCGGTGGAGAGTGGTTGGGGTATTTCTCGTTTTGCTCAGGAGGGGAATTCGTTATTTGGTCAGTGGACGGTGGCCCAATACAAGGGACTGGTTCCGCTTGAGAGGGAGAGTGGCAAGACGCATAGGGTTCGTCAATTTGAGACGATAGAGGCGTCAGTAGATTCGTACTTACGGAATGTGAACGGTCACCCTGTGTACGCGGGTCTTCGTAAGGAGCGTGCGCGTTATCGTATGGAGGAAGGAACGAAGAATGGATATTTTTCTTCGGAACTGGTGTGGAATTTGCTTCCGCATTTGGAGTCATATTCGCAGAAGGGTGTGGAGTACTTGGAGTTGTTGAAGAGTGTGATAAAGGGGAACGGCTTTGAGTCTTTTGACGAGGAGGTGAGGAGGGAGAAAGGTTATTTGTGAGAGTGGGAGTGTTATGTTATAGGTATGTTGTGTGTATTTTGGATTCTGCAGAAGGATAAGGAACAGGATGGATTTTAGGAAGAGTTTTGGTGGTTATGTTTGGGTGGTGGTAGTTTTTGTGTTGAGTAGTTTTGGTGGTATTTCTTATTCGCAAGGATTTTTTGTTCCTGGAGTGGAGTTGATCAAGGGATTTTCTGATCGTGATTTTTTGGGAGAGCGGGTTCGGAATGTGGGGGATATGGACGGGGATGGTTTGTCTGAGTTGGTGGTGACGGGTCATGATGGCGTCCTTGAGCGAGGAGAGGTTTATTTTGTTTCTGGGGAGAGTTGGCATTCGTCTTACCGTGGTGCTGAGATTTTTGAGGGGAAGGAGGCACAGGATTTGAAGAGGTTGAAGTTTCGGAAGATTGTGGGGGCGTCTGAGGGTTTTGGTTTTTCTGTGGAGGGATTGGGAGATGTGAACGGGGATGGTTTTGATGATGTGGCGGTAAGTTTGCCTTTTGATGAGTCGTTTAAGGGGGGTGGAGATGCGGATCATGCGGGTAGGGTGTATGTGATTTTGGGGGAGGAAGATTTTTTTGGTTCTTCTGATAAGGAGACGACGTCGACGGATGAGATAGGGAAGGGATTGCGGGGTTATGTCCTTTTGGGAGATGGGGAGAGTGTAAGTTTTGGGACGTCGCTTGGTTCTGCGGATTTTAATGGAGATGGATTTGCGGATATATTGGTGGGTTCGTACCGTTGGAGTTCTGGAGGGGACTTGAGTGTGGCGGGAGGGGTGTATGTATTTTGGGGAGGAGATGGGGTTGAGAGGGGCAGGATATTGTTGTCGAAGTCTTTGAATGACGGTAGGGTTTTGCACTTGCGAGGAGGCAGTTCTGGGGAGAGTGCGGGTTGGGCCCTTGAGAGTCTGGGGGATGTGAATCGGGATGGTTATGATGATATTGTGATCGGAGCCCCTGGTTTTGACGGGGGTCGGGGTAAGGTTTATGTGGTGATGGGTAAGGATTCGTGGGGAGGGGATGTGGATCTTCGAGATGTGGGTCGGGGAGTGGAAGGTTTGCAGTTGGAGGGAGAGGGAGCGTCGGAAGAGGCGGGTTGGTTTGTGGATGGTGGGGGAGATGTGAACGGGGACGGATTCCCGGACATGATCGTGGGTTCGCGGGGTGAGTTTGAGACGGGAGGTCGTGATACGTGGGGACGATTGTATGTGATATACGGAAAGAATTCGTTTGTGTCTTCGGACAAGTTGTCATCTGTGGGCAAGAGTTTGCCTGGTTATATTCTTTACAGTGATAAGTCTCTGGACGATGTGGCTGGTGAGTTGATAGGTGATTTTAACGGAGATGGTTTTGAGGATATTTTGCTGGGCACGACGTCGAGTGTGGGGGGAGGGGAAAGTGTATATATAGTTTTTGGTCGTTCTGTATTTGAGAATTCCTCTGAGGAGCGAGAGTTTTCGGACATTGGCAAGGATGATTTGCCTGGTTTGGTTCTTGTGAGTCCTGGGGAGGAGTCACTGAGTCATATGGCGATTTCCGGGGGCGGAGA
>CAKMZR010000188.1 GCA_929200455.1 uncultured Alphaproteobacteria bacterium
ACTGTATGCTGTGTAAGTACCGTTCGAAGGTGGTTGGCTTTGAGGATGAGGTGGGCTTGGAGCAGGTGAGTCACCACCATCATGTGGAAGGTATAGGTCTTGGTGGAGAAGGCGGTGTTCACGGGGGGCATAGTCATGATCATAGCCATGATCATCATCACCATCCGTATCCGCACGCGGATCATCCGTTGGGTCCGAAATCGATGGTGAAGGATTGATAATTTATGGGCGTGATGTATGTGAACGGGAGGTATGTGGCTGATAGGGATGGGAAGGTCTCTGTGAATGATCGCGGTTTTCAGTTTGGAGACAGTGTTTATGAGGTGATTCCGTATATAGGGGGATGTTTTGTGGACGAGGAAGGTCATATGTCTCGTTTGCAGCGGAGTTTGGAGGAGTTGGAGATGGTACTTCCTGTGAGGATGGGGGTGTTGTTGTTGTTATGTCGCGAGGTTTTGAGGCGGAATGGAGTGGGTAGGGTGGATGGGATGATTTACATTCAGGTGACGCGTTGTGTGGCGAAGAGGAATCATGTTTTTCCGGAAGATGGAGGGAGAGGTGGTTTGGTGATTACGTGGAAGCGGTCAAGCGTGGGCGTGTCAGACAAGGGATATAGGGAGGGAATAAAGGTGTACAGTGAGAAGGATGAGAGGTGGGGTCGCTGTGATATTAAAACGACAAATTTGCTGGCGAACTGTATGGCGAAGACGTCTTCGTGGAAGCGAGGGGGAAGTGAGGCATGGTTGGTGGACGACGAGGGTATGGTGAAGGAGGGAGGTTCGTCGAATGCGTGGATTGTGAGCGGGGATGGAGAGGTTGTGACGCGTCATGCGGACTGTGGAATTTTGAATGGTATTACGCGTTGTAAGCTATTGGAGATATTGGAGTCTGAGGGATTGTCTTTTTCGTGCCGAGAGTTTTCTTTGGAAGAGGCCTATGGAGCACGCGAGGCTTTTGGTACGTCTGCGGGATTGTTGGTGACGCCTATTGTGATGATAGACGATAGGGAGATAGGGGGAGGTGATGTGGGATTATGGCGAGTGGTGCCGAAGTTGCAGTTATTGTATGGTCGGGCGGTGTCTGAGATGCCGAGAGTTTTTGGGGATTAGGGAGAGGGGAGATTGGGGGGCGGAAAAGAGGGAGCATATGAGGAAGGAAGCGGCGATGAGCACGACGGTACTTCCTGTGGGCAGGTTGTTTACGGAAGCGGAAAGGGCGACACCGATGAATCCGCTAGAGGCCCCGATGATTGCGGAGACGATGGTGATGGTGGAGATATTGAAGCTCCATAATCTTGCGGTGATGGGGGGTATAGTGATGAGGGCGATCATGAGGATGATTCCGATGGAGAGCATACCTGCGATGGTTGTGAGTAGGAGAAGGAAGATGAGGATTTGGTCGATTTTTTGGGTATTGAGTCCTTTGAGTTGAGCATTTTCCGGGTCGAAGCTTGTATCGATGAACTGATTTTTTTTTGCAAGAGCGATGATGAGGACGATTGAGAGTACGGAGAAGACGTAGAGGGTATCGTTGAGAGACATTCTGGAAGGGCTTCCGAGGATGAAGTCTGAGATATTGATGGAGTTTGTGGAGAAGTTGAGGGATTGAATGATGCTGATGAGGAGAGTTCCTGCCCCGAAGAATCCGCCGACGGTTGAAGCGAGGGCGATATCTTCGGAAATGGTGGGAATGGTGATAAGTTTTTGGACGATGAAAGCGGCGATGGCGGCAAGAAGGAGGGCACCGATGGCGAGGAGGGGTAGGATAGGTGTGAGGCCGATGAGTGTGGCGAGTATGAAGGCGATGGCGGTACCGGGAATGGAAGCGTGAGAGACGACGTCGCTGAGCATGGCGATTTTTCGTATCATGGCGAAGGTTCCGACGACTCCTGAGACGGCCCCGAGGAAAGCGACGGAGAGTGAGACGAGTGTGGTGAGGTATCCGCCATTGAGAGAGAGAGCATTGATGAGAGCGAGGGTGTCCAAGGATGATCTCTAGAGTTTGAGTTGGTCGCCGAAAGTTTTTTTGATATTGGTGGGAGATAGGGCGTTTTGAGGGGTGTCTGATGTGATGATTTGTTGGTTGATGAGGGTGACGAGGTCGAATTTGTGGAGTGAATTGACATTGTGGTGAACGCAGAGGACGGCGGTATGATTATTTTTTGCGTGTTGAGAGAGGATTTGGAAGAGGAGGTCAGTGGTGGGAGCATCGATTCCGTTGAAGGGTTCGTCGAGGAGGAGGAGTTTGGGTTGAGAGACGAGGGCACGTGCGAAGAAGACTCTTTGTTGTTGTCCACCTGAGAGTTCGCCGATTTGTCTATGGGCGAGTTGGGACATGCCGACTTGTTCGATAGCGGAGAGTATGCGTTGGTGGGTTATTTTTTTTGTATTCTGGGGTGCGAAGAGTTTATTTTTTTTGAGTCCCATGGCGACGACGCCGTATACGGAGATGGGGAAGAGCCAGTCGACGAGGGATCGTTGGGGAACGTAGGAGATGTTGTAGGTTGCGGCGAGTTGGGGTTTGTTGAAGGCGTGGCCATTGACGAAGACTTGTCCTGATTGTCGTTTTACGATATTGAGAATGGCTTTGAGGAAGGAAGATTTGCCGGCACCGTTTGGTCCTGCGACGGCCATCATTTTGGCGGGCGGCAGTGAGCAAGAGGAGGGTTTGAGGGCTATAATGCGGTTGTATGCAACGGAGAGGTCGTGGACTTCGAGTGCGGGCAAGGTTTGTGAGATGGATTCTGAGGAGTTTTGAGACTGTTGTGAGAGAGGGGATCGCATGGTGATAATTTTTGATTGTGGGTTTTAGAGGAGGCCGAGCATGCCTTTTTTTGGAGCGTCTCCGCCGAGGGCTTGGGTGATGGTGGTGACGTTATGGTCGATCATGCCGATGTAGGTTCCTGTGTAGGTTCCGTCAGGTCCCATGGCGTCAGAGAAGAGTCTTCCGCCAAGAGTTACGCTTCCGCCTTTTGCGGCGACATTTTCGATGAGGGAGGCAATATAGTGGTCACTGACGGAAGTTTCGACAAACACGGCTGGCGTGAGTGTATCTGCGAGCATAGCGGAAAGTTTTTGAATATGGCGTAGGCTTGCTTCGCTTTGGGTGCTGATTCCTTGTATTCCGTAGACGCCGAGGCCGTAAGTTTGTCCGAAATAGCCGAAGGCGTCATGGGAAGTGACGAGGATTCGTTTGTGAGAGGGTATGGAGTTGAGTGTTTTTTTGGCGTAGAGGTGTAGTTTGTGTAGGTTTTCCATGTAGTTGAGGAAGGCGTTTTGGGAGTCTTGGACGATGTGTGGATATATTTTTGCGAGGTCGTGCCAAAGAGCGGAAATGATTTTGCTCCATAGGGGAGGGGACATCCA
>CAKMZR010000189.1 GCA_929200455.1 uncultured Alphaproteobacteria bacterium
GTGGGAGTTGTATCGTGATGATGAACGGCAAGCCGACGAAGTCGTGTCTTTTGCCATTTTCTCGAGCGTTGGGCAAGGAAGTTCTTACGATAGAGGGCATGGCCCCCGAGGCGTCGGACCTTGGTCCGGGAGATGATATTTCGATACTCCACCCGATTCAGCAGGCATTTTTGGAAAAGGGGGCGACGCAGTGTGGTTTTTGTATTCCGGGAATGATTATGAAGACCCATACATTATTGAGGAGCAAGCCATCTCCGACGCGGGAAGATATTGTTAAGGGTTTGTCTAAGAATTTGTGCAGATGTACGGGTTACACGAAGATTGTGGAGGCTGTATTTTATGCGGCGGATTTGATTCGTGACGGGAAGAACGCGAAGGGTTTTGCGAAGGCGAATGGTCATGCGGTGGGTGTGGACGTGGCGCGATTGGACAGCCCTGCGACGGTAAATGGTGCGGCGAAATACGCTGCGGACATGAAGATGCCGGGGATGTTGTACGGCAAACTGCTTCGTTCTGAGGTTCACCATGCGAAGATTCTTTCGATAGATACGCGTGAAGCGGAAGCGATGGAGGGAGTGGAATGTGTGATTACGTCGAAAGATATTCCGGGTACGCATTTTTTGCCGAACTGCCAGCCGCAGGTTTATGTATTTCCTGAGGATCGGATACGTTTTAAGGGAGAGGCTCTTGCGGGGGTGGCTGCGGTTTCTGAGGCGATAGCCGAGGAGGCTTTGAAACGTATTAAGGTGGTTTATGAAGAATTGCCACATGCGATTGAGTTGGTGGACGCGGTAAAGCCTGACGCGGAGCGTATTTTTGATCATTCTCCGAGGGTATCGGATCCGCAAGAGGTGGGTTGTGGTGATATTGAGTCGGGGTTTGCGAAGGCGGATGTTGTGATTGAGAATGAGTACACGGTGCCTGTACGCGAACATGCGGCGATGGAACCTGAATCATGCCTTGCGTATGAAGAGGAAGGCAAGCTTATTCTTAAAACGGGTCTTTACCATGCTTTTGTGCAAGGGACTCTTTCGATATCGAATAATTTGAGTATGAAAGAGGATGATATTCGTATTTCTTGTCCTGCGATGGGTGGAAATTTTGGCACGCGTGGGGATACATTGATAGCGGTGACGGCGGGGATGATGGCGAAGAAGACGGGTCGTCCTGTACGGATTGTTTTTAGTCGCGCGGAGTCTCTTTTGGGTTCGTGCAAGGCGCCTTCTGTTAATATTCGTTACAAGACGGGAGCGATGAAGGACGGTCGTATTGTGGCGGTGGATGCGGAAGTTTTGCACGGAGCGGGAAGTTGGGCTCCTTTTTTGGTGGATAAGACGACGAAGGGTTTTGAGCTTTGTTATTTTGAGACGTTGGGTGCTCTTTTATCGCACGTGACGGGTCCCTATGAGATTGAAAATGTGCGTGCGCGAGCGTGGGACGTTTTGACAAACGGCCCGAGGTATGTTCCGCTTCGTGGTACGAATGCGAACTATCTTCCGCTTGCTTATGAGTCGCAGGTTGACCTTGTGGCAGAAGCATTGGGTCTCAGTCCGCTTGATGTTCGGATGAAGAATGCGATGCGTCTTGGGGGCAAGACTCATTTTGGACAGGAGTTGAAAGAGCATGTGTCTATCGTGCGTGAACTTGAGATGCTTCGTCCCTATTATGAGGAAGCTGTGGCCCGTCTTCCTCGTCGTCAAGCGGAAGTGGAGGGGCCTTGGAAGGCGGGTATGGGTATGGGAGCGGGTTGGAGAAACATAGGTTATCTTGACACGACAATTACGGCAGGAGCGGAACTTGATTCTGAGGGTAAGGTTCATGTGATGGCGGGTACGGTTGAGCAGGGTCAGGGTCCGACGACGCAGTTTAGTCAAATAGCGGCAGATGCTGTGGGCGTGAGTATGTCGGAGCTTCGGATTACGCTTGGGGATACGGAGAAGGCACCCTATCCTGTCCCGACTTTTAGTTCTATATCGACGGTGGGTACGGGGAAGGCTGTGCAGGTGGCGGCAGGCAAGCTTCGAGAGAAATTGCTTGAGCTTGCGTCAGAATTGCTTCAGAGTTCACCTGAGAAGTTGGAAGTGAGCCAAGATAGGGTTTATGTGCGGGATTCATCCGGGAGTTATGTGACTTTGAAGCGGATTGCGGAGTATTTGCAGGAGAGTGGGAAGAAGTGTCTCGCGGAATCTGCGATTGAGTGGTCTGGCGAGGCCCCGACGATCCTTTACGGTTATAATACAGGTCTTATAGAGCTTGATGTGAACACGGAAACGGGAGAGGTTCGTCTCTTGAATCATGTGAATGTGTGTGATCCTGGGACACGTATTAATCCGCAAGCGGTGGACGGTCAGATAGACGGAGCGATAGCGTTTGGAGTGGGCTTTGCTCTTAGTGAGCGTTTTCACCCGGACAATCCTGCGACATTGAAAGACTACGGTTTGCCTTCGACTTTGGATGTTCCACAAAGTGTGACACGTCTTTATGTGGAGGAACCCCTTGAGCGTGGTCCTTTTGGGGCGAAGAGTATGGCGGAGCACCCCGGCATTTCTCCTATTCCTGCGATTATTAATGCGATATCCTGTGCGACAGGAGTGCGAATCCACGATATTCCGGCGACGCCGGATAGGCTTAAGGTGGCCTTTGAAGACGCAGGGTTGCGTTCATGAATACCTTAACAGAGCTTTTTTAATGGACTGAAATTTGAGGAGGATACAGAGATGGTAGACAAGATTGAGAAGAAGAAGCGTGTAGGTCTTACGCGTAGGCAGGCACTTTTGGCGACGGGCGTTGTTGCGGGCAGTGCATTTCTTGGAGGCAAGGCTCCGGCTTTTGCTGCGGGAAAGCGGAAGTTACGCTACATAGCGTTTATTAACCGCGAGACGGTTTGGGGCAAGCCGTATGACTTTCTTTCGTCTGAAGTGGAGCGGCTTTCCAATGGAGAATTGGAGATTGAGTATGCGGGAGGTTCTGATGTGATAGGAGGTTTTGATGCTCCTGAGGCTATAGCGAACGGTGTGTTTGATATGAGTCACTCTGCGAATTCTTATTTTGCGGGAGCGGTTCCGGCATCGATATCTCTTGCGAGCGGCAATGCTTCGGTTGACGAGTTGCGAGCTTCTGGTGCTCTTTCTGCCTATGCGGACATTGTGGAAAAGCAGCGTGGCGTGATGTTCATGGGCGTTCCTTTGAGCGGCGTGGGCTATATTTTCCAAGTTCGCGGCAGGCCGGATAAGCTTTCATATTTTAAGGGCAAGAAGATTCGCTCGATTCCTCTTTATGATCCGATTTTGAAGTCTCTTGGTGCGACATCTGTGACGACGTCCCCTTCGGAGGCTTACAC
>CAKMZR010000190.1 GCA_929200455.1 uncultured Alphaproteobacteria bacterium
GGTTGAGTAGGCGTGCTTTTGGTCGCGGATGGCGGTATCCGATAACGGACGGGGATAGGAGGCGGTAGGGCGTATGTGGATGTTGTTGAGTGTGGGATTGGGAGGAGGATTGGGGGCTATGTGTCGTTGGTTGTTGGTACGGAGATTCGCGGGTATGGAGGACGGGATGTACTACAGTATTTTTGTGTGTAATGTTCTTGGGAGTTTTGGGCTGGGTTTTTTGGGTATGTTGTTATATTTTTCGCCGTGGTTTTCGTCACCTGGGGTTTGGGGAGAACATGTTGTGAGGGGATTTTTGCTTGTGGGTTTGTTTGGAGGTTTTACGACATTTTCGACATTTTCGTATGATGCCTTGATGTTGTTGGAGGGGGGACGCTATAAGGCAGCGTTGTTGTATATGTTTGGGAGTGTGATGTTGTCGTTATTGATGGTGTGGTTGGGTGTGACGTGGGGACGGATATTGTCGAGGGTATTGTGGGAGTGAAGGAAGGACGCGAGGTTGGCAGTGATGACGATGGTGTGAAGTTGTTGGGTTATCTTCGGAGGCTGTATCCGCGTCTTCCGAGGGGTTTGCTGGAGAAGGGGATGAGGAAGGGTTGGGTGCGGGTGGACGGAGGTCGTGTGCGGGGTTGTAGGATTTTGCGGAAGGGTGAGAGGGTACGTCTTCCTCCATTTTTTGAGGAGGGAGGAGGTCGGGATGGTTATAAGCCGTCGGCGGAGGACATTGATTTTCTGAGGGGTATGGAGATAGGGAGGAGTGCGGATTATGTGTATTTTGATAAGCCGGAGGGTTTGGCGGTGCAGGGGGGCAGTGGAGTGGCTTGTCATATGGATGGGATGTTGCGAGGCTATTTGGAGGGAGAGGAGGCGCGTCTTATTCATAGACTGGATAAGCGGACGAGTGGCGTTTTGGCGGTGGCCCGAACGAGACGGTCTGCGGCGGAGGCGGGACGTTTATTTTCTGGTCGGGGTGTGAAGAAGCTGTACTGGTCTCTGGTGTTGGGAGATGTGGAGGGAGAGAAGGGAGAGGTGGGGGATGATGTATCACGCACACGTTATAGTGTAGAGTGGTCGGATGGTTCGGGTCTGAAGGTGTTGGCGTTACGGCCGGTTACGGGAAGGAAGCATCAGTTGAGGGTTCACGTGGAGAAGATGGGGGGAATGATCGTGGGAGAGGATCGTTATGGGGGGGGTGAGATGAGGGAGAAGATGATGGGTTTAGGACTGAGGAATGAGCGTTTGATGTTGCATAATGGGTTGTTGGGTTTGGAGGGTGAGGATGATGTGACGAGTGGCTTGCCGGATGATTTTCTGTCTGTTTTGCACAAGGTTGGGTGTGAGGGATTGGATTTGCGGGATTACAGGTCTGTGTGGAAGGATGTGAGTGGATGAAGCGGGATTATAAGGAGGTGTTACTGGAGGAGAGTGGGGGTGCGTACTGTATTTTGTTGGACGGTAAGTATTTGCGTACGCCTGAGGGTCATAAGTTTTGCCATGGGAGTAGGGATTTGATGGATGCGGTGGCAGAAGAGTGGCGAGAGACGGAGCGTGGAAAGACGTTGAATGTGGGGGATATGGGACTTACATGTATTTTGCAGATGTTGTGTGACAGGCTGAGGGGGGGTAGGGATGAGTTTGAGGCGGAGACTTTGAAGATATTGGAGACGGATTTGGTTTTGTATAGGGCGGAACTGGCGGTGGAGGGGGGGAGATTGCGAGAGGATCAGGATAGGAGCTGGCAAGGGTATGTAGAAAGTTTTGAGCGTGATTTGGACGTGGTTTTGGCGGTGAAGGAGGGTGTGATGTACGAGGGTTTGGGCAAGGGAGTCTTGGAGAAGGTGGGTTCGTGGTTGGGTTGTTTGTCGGATGATGATGTATTGTTGGTGGGGATGGTTTCGTCAAGGACGGGTTCGTTGGTTTTGGGTTATGGATTTTTGGGGGGTATGGACGTGGAAGAGTTGGTTTTGTGTTGCACGGTGGAAGAGCGTATGATGTCGCGTCGTTGGGGAGAGGATGAGGAGGAGTTGCAAAGGATGGAGCGATTGAGGAAGGATTTGTGGGATGTGGGGAGGTGGAGGGAATTGAAGGGTTATTGAGATGGGATTTCTGGCGTGGCATCAAGGTCGAATTTTGAAGGCTTACCCTGGAGTGATTTACGAGGTCTCTCTTTTGGGAGGTTATGGTTATTGTGTTTTGTTGAGGAAGGATGTTCGTTTTGGGGGATTGTTGATGATAGTGCCTAGGGTTTATGGGACGCGTCCTTTTTGTCTTGAGGAGATTTTCCGTTGTGTAGTGGAAGAGGACGTGTCTCCGCCATTGATGTTTTTTCCTGTATTGGAGGGAGTGCGTAGGGGTATGTTGAGGTCTGTGGGGGTGATGCGTCACGTGGGGAGTTGGGAGGTACCGGCCCTTCCTGAGAATGATGATGAGAGGAGGAAGCCGTGGTTGTGGCGAAAGGAAGAGGGTTGGTCCTTTATGCCTGTGGATGGGGGTCGAGATGATTATGGAGTTTTGAGTGTGGGTGTTTTGAGGTTATTGCGAGGTTTGGATTTGGTGGAGCCGCAAAGAAAAAAGAGAAAAAACGTTGGAAAGAGGGGGTGAGTAAGGTAGAAGATGACTAGGGGAGTGAAGGAGCGATGAGAGGAGAGAGAATATGTCGGGAAGTATGAACAAGGTGATATTGGTGGGTCGACTTGGAAGTGATCCGGAAGTGAAGATGATGAGCAGTGGAGATAAGGTGGCGAATTTTTCGCTGGCGACATCTGAGACGTGGAAGGACAAGGGTGGGGAGAAGCAGGAGAGGACGGAGTGGCACCGTATAGTGATATTTGGGAAGATAGCGGATGTGTGTGAGAGGTATTTGCGGAAGGGGAGTTTGATCTTGGTGGAGGGCAAGTTGCGTACACGTAAGTGGCAGGGCAATGACGGACAGGATCGTTATATGACGGAGGTTGTGGTTTCTGGATTTGATGGTGGCATGACGATGCTTGGGGGCAGTGGTGGAGGAGGTTCGTCATATGGGGACGGGGGAGGCGGTGCATCACCTGAAAGAGGTATGCCTGAAGGAGGAGGTGGAGGGGGAAGTACTGATGATTTTGACGATGACATTCCGTTTTGAGGGTGAAGGGAGTGTTGATGGATGTTTACGGGCATAGTGACTCATAGGGGAGAGGTGTGTGGATTGGAGAAGGAGGAGGGTAGGGATATGAGTTTGTCTTTGGCGAGCGATGATGGTTTTTTTGAGGAGGTTGCTCTTGGGGGTTCTGTGTCGTGTAGGGGGGGGGGTTTGACTCTGAAG
>CAKMZR010000191.1 GCA_929200455.1 uncultured Alphaproteobacteria bacterium
ACTCGTGCCCTTCAGAACCTTTACCTTGCTCGCATCCAACAATTTCATCCCCTCACTGAAACTCACCGTCAACGTCTTGTGATTTGCCCCGCTTATCTCGAGGGCATTGCCTCCTCCCACCAACAAAGGGGCCGTCGTATCCACTGTCACCGTATCCGCTTCTGTCGACACAGGAAGAAGAGCATTATCCGCCAAGTCAGACATTGCCCCGGCCTCAAATTCAACCTTGTAATTCCCACTCCCCACCGTGTAGCTCGCCCCCAAAGTAATCACCAGTTTCGTATTATCACCCGTCTTCAAGGTCACACTCGCAATGTCGCCACTTCCAAGAGCACTCGTACCCTTCAGAACCTTTACCTTGCTTGAGTCCAACAACTTCATCCCCTCACTAAACGAAACCGTCAGCGTCTTATTCTCTCCCCCGCTTATCTCAAGGGCATTGCCTCCTCCCGCCAACAAAGGGGCCGTCGTGTCAACCACGTCCGCTTCCGTAGACACAGGAAGAAGAGCATTGTCCTCCAAGTCAGACATCGCTCCAGACTCAAATTCAACCTTGTAGGCCCCACTCCCCACCGTATATCCCGCACTCAGCGTAATCACCAACTTCGTCTTATCACCCGTCTTCAAGGCCACACTCGCGATGTCGCCGCTTCCAAGGGGACTCGTCCCCTTCAGAACCTTCACCTTGCTCGCATCCAACAACTTCATCCCCTCACTGAAACTTACCGTCAACGTCTTGTAATTGGCTCCGCTTATCTCAAGGGCATTGCCTCCTCCCACCAATAAAGGTGCCGTCGAGTCCACCGTCACCGTATCCGCCTCCGTCTGCACAGAATCATTCACGTTCCCAGCCCTATCCGTCAAAGCTCCCACATCAAAAACAACATAATAATCTCCCGTCTCCCCTATCTCATCACGCAACACAATCTCAAGATCACGCCCAGATATACGCGAACGCTCCACAATAAGAGACGACAAACTCCCAACCTTCAATACACTTATCTTGCTCGCATCACTCGTAATTCCACTCTCGCTCAAAGATACCGTCAACGTCTTCCTATCACCCCCTATCGTCAATGATGACGTCTCAGAAAAAATACTAGGCTTCGTCAAATCTATATCAAAACTTAAAGAAAAACTCTCAGGACCCTCGCCAGCCTCATTCTCAAACTTCGCTTTCAATGAATGTCCGCCCTCCCCAAGGGCAGACAACAACACCGTCGCCGTACCATCAGAACCCACAACTCCCGAACCCACTTTCGTAGAACCCTCGTAAATGTTCACCTTGTCCCCAGAACGACCCCCTCTCACCACAATCTCAGGACTGCTCTCTTTCGTCAAATCCACTCCAACCAAAGACAAAAGTGGCTTGTATGTCGGCACCTTAACCAAAACAACCCCATCCGCTTCCGTCTCCATCAAACCACTCTCATTGCCCAACCCATCTTGAACCGCTCCAGCACCAAACTTTACATAATAATCACCGTCCAAACCTATCTTAGACCTCAACTCTATCACCAACTTGTTACCCAACGTCCTCACAGAACCTATCTCAAGAGGTGTCAAATCCCCACGCCGGTAAACCTCTACCTTGCTCTCCTCCACAGAACCCAATACCTCAGAAAATGATACCGTCAACGTCTGCTTGTTCAATCCCACATCAAGCGAATTCCCTCCCGATAACAAAGTCGGACCCGTGTTGTCACGAACCGTCACCTTCACCGTCTTCTCCGTTACCTCCCCAAACTCATCCTCCGCACGAATCGTAACCTCGTAGATCGTGTCCTCCTCAACCTTCGGCAATTCCTTAAAAGATAAACCACCCGTCCTCTCATCAATAGAAAACTTCGAACCACTCTTACCAGACTTCACACTGTATCTCACGTCCTCACCCCCCTCCACACCAAAAGTACCCACCTCCTTCAAACCCTTCCCCAACTCCTTGCTCTCAACCAAACCTCCCTCAAACTTAGGCGGCTCATTACCCTCCTTCTTCACAGGAGTCTCCGCCTTCGTCTCCAACTCATCATCCTCACCTTCCGGGAGCTTAAACTGCTCTCCCCCCTCGTCCGTCACAGAACCTTCCCTAAACTTCATAGAAAAACTATCACCCTCTTTAGGCAAAAACTTAAGCCTCACCAAAAGAATACTTCCCTCTATCTCTAAATCATAATCCCTACCCTCCAAAAGCTCCACAGGCGTCGTGTCAAATCCTTTCTCGTTCTTCAATATCACTATCTTCTTCTCGTCAAAAGACTGAATCCTTTCCGAAAATGTCACACGAGCTACAGACTTATCACTCTCATCAAAATCTAAGTTTCCCGACGCCAAAGTCGGAGGACCAGGCTCATCACGCACAAGAGTATCCGGAATCTTCACACTCCCACCCTCGCTGTTATTGCCTCCACACGCCACAAGCATAAGACCCAGAGCAGATAAACTCAAACTTCCACCCAATACACCTCCCCCCCTTCTCGCTTTCTCAAAAAACGTACGACCGTCCCTCATCAACTACCTCCGCCTCCCAATACCCACCCTCAAAAATATACACTCCAAAAATGCTCCTTCTTATACTCAAAGGATGTACATAGTCTAGCACAAAAAGATTCAAGCCTTCAACCCTTCTTTGCTTCACAATTTCTACCAAAAATTTCTCGTCCTCAGAAAAAAGACCCCATTAAACAAAACGGAGCCATCTCTGCTTCACACAGAAATGACTCCGCCTAAATCAATAGGAACCCTCCCTTACAGAGGAAAAATATAAAGTCTAGAAACCGTAGTCCGAAACACTCAAACCGCCCAAGCCGACAAGATCATCGTCAAAGGAAGCAATAGTCGCAGGATCAGTAGCCGTTTTGGCTATAAGCGTATTGCCATTGCCCGCCGCATCCGCAACCGCATTCGCAGCAAACGCCACTTTGTATACATCACCAGCCTCAAGAGCACCAGCAGTGATAGCAGACGCTTTCACAATCGTAATCACAAGCTTACCCGCTGTAATCGCAAGCGTGTAATCCGTCGTCAATGTAAGCGTTGTTTCAGTTGCTGCACCAGCCTCATCGTAGTATACGGTGATATTGCCATCGGTCTTGGTCGCAATGGCCTCATCAAACGTTACCGTAATCGTCTTGGCTGCCTTATCTATAACCACAGGATTCGTACTAGCCAACGAAGGGGCCGTCGTATCAACCACGTCTTGTTCTGTCGTACCTCCAGCAAAAGCATTACCAGACAAATCTTCCAACGCACCTGACAGAA
>CAKMZR010000192.1 GCA_929200455.1 uncultured Alphaproteobacteria bacterium
CGTATATGTTGTACGGCTTGATTTCCTGTGAAGGCTCCGAGTGTTCTTACGAAGGGTTCGTTGTGGAGGAGTTTCCATAATTTTTCGACTCCTTTTTCGGCGAGAGTTGAGGAGACGGTGAGGGATCCGGAGAGAGCGAGTACGTCATTGTATGAGTATGAGCGAAAGATTCCGTCCCATCGGTTGGGAGCCCAAGAGGGAGCGGGAAAGTTTTGTTGTTGTTGCTTATTGAGAGCAGGCATACTGTTCATGATGGTTATTCCTTTATGAAGGGGGGGTGGGGGTTTGCTCTCGGCCGAGTCATAGGCGAGAGACTTTAAGGTGTATTTATGAAACCACAAAAAATGGTGCAGTGCAACAGTAAAACGGTTTATGAGGGAATATTTTTTGGGTAATAGATTCTGAGGAGGAGTGCGATGAAGCAGAGGGTGGAGGAAAAGAGGATGACGGAGAGCCATGGGAGGAATGGGAGTTGGAAGAGTGCGAGGATTGAGGCGAGGAGAGCAGCGACGGTTTGGTAGAAGAATCCGAAGAGGGAAGAGATGCCTCCGGCGACGTCGCCGTGGGGTTGCAGTGTGAGAGTGGTGGCGGTGACGAGGAGGATGGGGTATGAGAAGGTGAGTGCTGTGGTGAAGGAGACGAGTAGGAGGAATGAGGGTTCTGCGAGGGAGGAGAGTGCGAGTGTGATGAGGGTGGCGACGGTCATGATGAGAGTTGCGAGGAGTGCAGCTTTTTCTGTTCCGATGATGGAGATGAGTTTGTGATTGACGAGTTGTCCTGCGATGATGGAGATTCCGAAGAGGGCGAAGAGGTAGGCGAAGGAGGTTCCTGTGATATTGAAGAATTGTTCGAAGAGTCTTGGGATATTGGCGAGTGCGGAGAGGAAGAAGAACCAGACGAAGGTGCAGAGGAGTGTATAGAATTTGGATTGAGGGCATGAGAAGAGTCGGGAGGAGATGGAGGCGATGTATTGAGGAGAGATGGCGTCTTTATGTATGAAGGGAATGGTTTCTTTGACGAAGAGGGTGGTGATGGAGAAGGCTATGGCGACGAGGGAGAGGGCGAGGAAGATGGCTCTCCATCCGTTGCTTTCTGCGATGAAAGCGCCGATGAGGGGAGCGATGATGGGTCCGAGAGAGAAGATGGCGGTAGAAAGAGCGATGGATTGGGAGAGTTGAGTTCCTGAGAAGGAGTCGCGAAGGATGGCTCTGCTGATGACGGGACCTACGGCGATTCCGAATCCCTGAATGATTCGTCCGAAGAGCAGCCATTCGAGGGAGGTGGTGAAGGTAGCGATGAGGCATCCGACGATGAAGATGACGAGTCCTGAGAAGATGATGGGTTTTCTTCCGAATCGGTCGGAAGCGAATCCCCATAGGCCTTGTCCGATTCCGAGTGCCCAGACGAAGAGAGTGATGGTGAGTGTCATGTGTGAAGGGGAGACGTGGAAGTCTTTGGCCATGATTCCGAGTGATGGGAGGTTCGAATCGACGGAGAAAGCCCCGAGTGAGGAGAGGATTCCGCAGTAGGAGATGAGTCCGATGTATTGGGCTTTAGAGGTAGAGGGAGTGTTCATGTTGAGTATGGGGTGTTGAGGATATTGAGGACTTGCGTGTGTAGGGAGGGGTTAGCGGTTGCGAGGATTCTCTGTTTTGAGTTTTTTGCGGGTTTGAGAGAGAGTGGATTATGGTTGAGAGGATTTCCGTTCCAGTCTGAGATGACGGCCCCTGATGCTGTGAGTATGGGGATGAGGGGTATATAGTCGTGAACGGCCATATCGGCTTCGATGACGATGTCGAGCCACCCTGCGGCGAGGGAGAGGTAATTGTAGCAGTCCCCGCCGAAGCGGGTGAGAGCGACATTTTGTGAGACATTTTGGAAGAGTTTCCATTCTTTTTGATTGAAGAGAACGTGTGAGGTGGCGGCGAGTCGTGCATGTTTTATGGAAGAGCAAGAGCTTGAGGAGAGGGTGTAGGATTGGGAGGGTGTGATTCGCACTGAGTATTGGGGGGAGAGAGCCATCCACCGTTCCTTGAGAGCGGGCATAGAGACGGCACTTATGGGGTGGGATTGATCGGAGACGAGGGCGATCATGCATCCGAAGAGAGGATTTCCCGTGGCGAAACTGCGTGTGCCGTCGATGGGGTCGAGTATCCATAGGAACTGTTCTTCTGCGGTGTTTGGGAGCGGTGATTGTTTATTTCTGCCCCATTTCATTTCTTCGCCCCAGATTGCGTGGGAGGGATGATGAGTGGAGATGATGTGTCGAGCGGTTTCCTCTGCTTTTTTGTCGGCGAGAGTGACGGGCGTGGCATCATTTTTTTCTGAGAGTGTCATGGATTGGGATTGGAAGAGGGAGAGGGATATGGTGTCGTATGCGTCCATGACGGCGTGAATTGTGTTGATGAAGTCTTGATTTTGGGGATTTTGCTTGGGGGTCATGATAATTTGGGTCTGGAGTGAGGTTATGATTGTGAGATGTTATGTGATTTGAGGGGTGAAAGCAAAGGAGGTGGCAAATGAACTGTTGCAAAAAAGCCACAGTTTGCAAAAATCAGTGAGATGAGGAGGGTGTTTTGGAGGAGATATGGATGGGCGAGGGGGTATAAAGTGTTATTTTTCGTATAGTTATGGTTATTTTTTTGAGGTATTTTTTTTGTGATGTTTTTCACTGGGAGTGGAATTTTTTCTTTGCAAAGGAAAAAGTTTCTTGTTATAAAGAGCCATCGGGGCGTGCGTCGGCGTTTAGAGTCTCCTTGTGGTATTGGAATTGGGGTTTGAGGTGTGGTTTTATGCTACTGGAAGTACTTGAGGGCAAGGACGATGTTCTTGTTTTTGGCTTGCGGACAGGTAAACGCTGGTCTTTTGGAGGGATTGAGGAGTCTATTGACGCTTTGTTCTCTCTATGGTTTTTAAGTTTTCGGAGTGTAGGGAATTGAGGGTGGAGATGCTTCGTTTTTTGTTTTAAGTGTTCGATCTAAGGAAAGGAATATGAACATGTATGCATTGAAATTGGATAATAGGGTTCGTGGAAAGGCGCGCACGCATTCGGGTTTGTTCTCGATGGGAGCGTTGGCTATAGCTTTGTCTGCTTGTAGTACAGATTTTAAGCTTGATGAGAAAACCGGTGTCGTTGTCGACAGTACGGATGCTCAGAAGGTGACTTTGAACTTCACGGCGGCTCCGAAAAAGGTGAGTACGACGGCTGCGGATTACAAGATCACAGCAAGTGGTGTGACTT
>CAKMZR010000193.1 GCA_929200455.1 uncultured Alphaproteobacteria bacterium
GTGTAGAGATACAATCTTTGAGCTTTGAGGTTGAGGAGGAAGTTATGAGCGAAGGCAGACCATTGAGGGAGGGAGAGGGAGAGGGAGTTGAGGGAGGCTGTGGGTGTTCCGGCAATCCTGTTTTTGATGGAATGAGTCTGAGGTACCGCAGGATTTTGTGGGCGGTGATTGGGATTAACGGAGTGATGTTTCTTGTGGAGCTATTGGCGGGAAAGCTTGCGGGTTCTCAGGCACTGCAGGCGGACGCACTAGATTTTCTGGGAGATTTTTTGACGTATGGTGTGAGTCTTTTGGTGATAGGGATGAGCGTGAAGGTGCGTTCTACGGCGGCGTTGTTGAAGGGATTGAGTTTATTATTGATGGGTTTGTGGGTATTATTTTCGACATTGTATGAGGTTTTGTTTTTGGGTATTCCGCGAGCGGAGATAATGGGAGTGATAGGATTTCTGGCGTTATTGGCGAATGTGGTGAGTGTGGTGTTGTTGTCGGGATACAAGGATGGAGATGCGAATGTGCGTTCTGTATGGTTGTGTTCACGGAATGATGCGATAGGGAATGTTGCGGTGATGTTTGCGAGTGTATTGGTGTGGTATTTGGGTTCTGGTTGGCCTGATATAGCGGTTGCGTTTGTGATGGCGTTATTATTTTTGAGGTCTTCGCAACTGATATTGGTTCAGGGTTGGGGAGAGTACAGGGGCAGTGTGGAATTGGAGGGGGGTTGATTTCCGAGATTTTTTTTCATATAATGGTACACAGTTTTATGGAGTAAGAGCGAGGAGGTATTGTGATGGCTGAAACGAAGAGTTTAGGTTTTAACACGCGACAGATTCATGCGGGAGCGAGTCCTGATTCTGCGACGGGAGCACGCAACATCCCGATTTACCAGTCGACGGCGTTTGAGTTCCGAGATGTGGCTCATGCGGCTCGATTGTTTAATCTTGAGGAGGTGGGCTATATATATTCTCGTCTTACGAATCCGACGGTGTCGGCTCTTCAAGAGCGGGTGGCGTCCCTTGAGGGAGGCGTGGGAGCGGTATGTTGTTCGTCGGGTCATGCGGCACAGGTGATGTCGTTATTTCCTTTGATGTCTCCTGGAAAGAATGTGGTGGTATCGCCTCGACTTTACGGGGGTACGGTGACTCAATTTTCGCATATGATTAAGAGGTTTGGTTGGTCTGCGAAGTTTGTAGATTTTGATGATGTGGATGGGGTTCGGGCGGCGATAGACGAGGACACGCGTGCTCTTTTTTGCGAGAGTATAGCGAATCCCGGGGGTTATGTTACGGATTTGGAGGTTGTGGGTAAGCTTGCACAGGAGTTGGGCATTCCTTTGATCGTGGACAACACGACGGCGACTCCGTATCTTTGTCGTCCCTTTGAGTTTGGGGCGACCTTGTCTGTACATTCGACGAGTAAGTATTTGACGGGCAATGGTTCTGTGATAGGGGGAGCTGTGGTGGACAGTGGAACGTTTGACTGGAGTGCGTCTGGCAAGTACCCGTCACTTTCTTCTCCTGAGGCGGCGTATCACGGCTTGAAGTTTCACGAGGCCTTAGGTCCGATGGCTTTTACGTTTTACGGGATAGCGGTGGGCTTGAGGGATTTGGGGATGACGATGAATCCGCAGGCGGCACATTATACGTTGATGGGGATAGAGACTTTGTCTTTGAGGATGAGGGAGCATTGTCGGAATGCGGAGAAGGTTGCGGAGTGGTTGGAGGGACATTCCGGAGTGGAGGAGGTGACTTATGCGGGGTTGAAGTCGTCGCGTTATTATGAGAGGGGCAAGAGGATATGTCCGAAGGGATTGTCGGGTTTGTTTACATTTTCTTTGAAGGGTGGCTACGATGCGTGTGTGGAAGTTGTGAACAAGGTATCTTTATTTAGTCATGTGGCGAATTTGGGGGATGCGAAGTCGCTTATGATTCATTCGGCATCGACGACGCACCGTCAGTTGACGCCGGAACAACAGGAGGCGGCGGGAGTGAAGGCGAATAGTATTCGTGTTTCTATAGGGATAGAGGATGCGGAAGATATTATTGATGATTTGTCTCAAGCTTTAGGTTGAGGAAGGGGTTTGGTGGAGAGAGGAGTTGTAGTTTTATGGAAGGAATAGTTGAGAGTTTGTGGAGGTACCCTGTGAAGAGTATGAGGGGTGAGGAGCTGGATAAGATTTTTGTGAGGGAGAGTGGATTTGAGGGCGATCGAGTATATGGATTTTCTTCGCCGTCTTTGCCTGAGAAGTTTCCATGGTATACGGCGAGGTTGCGTTCGGCTTTTGTGTTGTACCGTCCGTATTTTAAGGGTGGAGGAGAGGATTTGGGTGGTGAGGGAGAAGTGGGAGAGGTGGAGGTGGAGAGGCCGGACGGCAGCAGGGTGGATGTGAGTTCTCCATTATTTCATGAAGAGTTGGTGAAGAGCTTTGATGGTGAATTGGAGTTGCACTGTACGTGGAAGAGCATGGTGGACGAGATGCCTGTATCTCTTTTTTCGTTACAGTCTTTGCGGAGGTTGGAAGAGGATATGGGTCGAGACTTGGACAAGAGACGTTTTCGTGCGAATATGTATGTGGATTGGTTTGATAGGGCTGGTTTTTACGAGGATGAACTCGTGGGAAAGAGGATTCGAGTAGGTGATGACGTCGAATTTTTGGTGGAGGAGAAGAATTTGCGTTGTAAGTTTATAAGTATAGATCCGTCGACGGCGGAGGTTGAGCCGTTTATTTTTAAGCATGTATTGAAGGAGAGGAAGGGGTATTTGGGTATATACATGAAAGTGTTGCGAGAAGGAGTGGTGCGAGAGGGAGCAAAGATTGAGGTAATTTAGGGGTAGAGTTTGTGGGACTGCCAGATATTGTGTTTATTTTTTGAAAAGCGGATTCGTTTATGGATTCGGAAGGGTCCTTCTTCCCAGAATTCGATGGTATGGGGAACGAGTAAGAATCCGGACCAATGGGGAGGTCGTGGAATAGATTTTCCCAAGAAGCGTGAAGTGTAGGAAGCGATATTTTTGGCGAGTGTTGCGGGGTGTTCGAGTACTTCGGACTGTTGAGAAGCCCAAGCACCGATTTGGCTTTGGAGGGGACGAGAGGCGAAGTATGCGTCGGCCTCTTGGTCTGATACGGTTTGTATGGTTCCTTCGATTCGGATTTGTTGTTTGAGGGTGGGCCAATGGAAGCACATGGCGGCACAAGGATTTTCGCGTAAATGTTTGCCTTTGTGGCTATTGATGTG
>CAKMZR010000194.1 GCA_929200455.1 uncultured Alphaproteobacteria bacterium
GTTTCTGCGGACATAGTGGTGAAGGGTAATGGTCTTGAGGTAGGGGGAGAGAGGTTGTGTGGGGAGGGTTTTTTGTTATTGAGTACGCTAGAATGGCGTCGTTTGTTATTATTTTACAGTCGGGAAGTTGTGAGGGGTTTTTGTCGTGACTATAATATAGAGTACGGGAAGGGTTGGGTTCATTTTTCGTTGATGGGAGAAGTTCAGGGTCAGTCTGTGTACTCGATAGGCAAGCATCGTGTGGGACGTGGTTATGATTATTTTTTGTATGAGGGTCGTCGTGTATTGAAGAAGGGCAAGAGTGTGGATGAGATGATAAGGGGATATTATATGTGTTTGGGTTTGAGCGGCGAAAGGTTTCTGTAGATGATTTGGTTTCGCAGATTGGTGGGTATAGATTTGGGAGATGTTTGGTGGTGGTTTTGTGTGGTGGTGATGTTTTTGCCTATATTGATGTTGATATTTTTGTCTTTTGAGGAGGGTTTTGCGGGAGATTGGGTGGGTTTTGGGAGTTTTTCTTATGTATGGAACACGTTGTATCTTTTGATTGTGGGAGGGTTTTTGTCACTTTGTTTTGCCCTGCCCGGAGCTTTTTTTGTGACGCATTATGAGTTTATGGGTCGACGCACGTTGCAGTGGTTATTGATGATGCCGATGGCGGTGCCGAGTTATATTAATGGATTTGTGTTTGTGGACGTGGTTGCACCTTTATTTTCTGATTCTTGGGGTTCGGGGGTGAGGTTGGAGTTGTTGGAACTGGTGCGGAGTCGTTTTGGAGCGTCGTTGGTGGTGAGTTTGACGTTGTATCCCTATATTTATCTTTTTGCGAAGAATGCGTTTTTGACGCAATCGCGGAGGATGTGGGATGTTTCGCGGGTTTATGGTTATGGTTTGTGGATGTATTTTTTCCGAGGAGCACTCCCGATGGCGTATCCGGCGATTTTGTCTGGATTGGTTCTGGTGAGTTTGGAGACGGTGGGAGAGTTTGGCACGCCGATATATTTTGGTTTTCATACGATAACGACGAACATTTACCATGTATGGGGGACGTACGGGGATGTGGTGTCTAGTGTGAGGTTGTCGTTATTGTTGTTGTTGATGGTTGTTGTTTTGTTGTTGTTGGACAGGTTGTTTGGGATGTTTCGCCGCGAGAAGAATTTGGGTTATGAGTCTCAAAAGACGTATGGAGATCGTATGGAAGTGGGTTTGGGTTTGGGTACATTGATGTTTTTGTGGTGTATGGTTCCGGTGACGTTAGGATTTTTGTTGCCTGTATTGAGGTTGTTGTTTTTGTATATTTTTCATTTTGAGGAGCAGTTGTCCTTGGAAGTATTGTTTATGTATCTTTGGAACAGTGTGGGATTGGGTTTTTTGTCTGGTTTTTTGGTGGTGTTATTGTCGTTGAGTTTTTTGCCTTTTTTGCGTGATAATTTTGGTGTGAGGAGTTTTTACAGGGGTTTGGTATTGCGTTATGGATATGCGATGCCTGGACTGGTTTTGGGACTTGGTGTGTTATTATTTTTGGGTCGTTTTGACTTGTGGTGGTTGGAGTTGTTTGGAGGATTTTCGGGACAAATTTTGGGTGGAGGTATCTTGGGACTTGTGTACGTGTACGTGGTGAGGTTTATGGCGGTAGGTTCAGGGGTTGTGGAGCGAGATTTTTACCGTATGAATGTGCGTTGTGTGGATGTTGGGAGGATGTTGGGTCTGGGGTTGTGGGAGAAGGTGTGTTATATTTTTGTACCGTTTATGAGGCGAGGAGTTTTGGGAGGATTGTTGTTGGTGATGGTGGATGTATTTCGAGAGCTTCCAGCGACGATGTTGTTGAGGCCTTTGGGATTTGATACACTTGCGACGGGAATTTTCCAGTGGGGTGGAGATGAGATGTTGGAAAGGGTAGCACTGGCTGCATTGATGATGATTTTGGTGAGTGTGATTCCGGTGGTATTTTTGACGCGGCTGATAGACAAAGGAGTCTGAGAGATGGAAGAGAAGAGTTATGATGTTGTGATTGTGGGAGGGGGACCTGGTGGTTATGTGACGGCGATAAGGTCGTCTCAGTTGGGATTGCGTACGTGTGTGGTGGAGAGTACTCATTTGGGAGGCATTTGTTTGAACTGGGGATGTATTCCGACGAAGGCATTATTGAGGAGTGCGGAGGTTTATGATCTTTTGAAGAGTGCGAAGAGTTATGGTCTGAGGGTGGAAGGAGAAGTGGGTTATGATGTGAAGGAGGTGGTGTCTCGTTCTCGTAAGGTGTCGCAGAGGTTGAGCAAGGGGGTGAGTTATTTATTGAAGAAGAACAAGGTTGATGTTTTTGAGGGTTATGGTCGTCTTGGAAAGTTGGAGGGAGAATTGAGATCTGTGGAAGTGGAGGGATTGGGTAAGGTTTTGGGACGTCATGTGATATTGGCAACGGGAGCACGAGCAAGGGAACTGGATGGATTTGCGGTGGGCGGTGATGTGTGGAGTTATCGAGAGGCGATGGTTCCTGAGGAGATGCCGAAGAGTCTTTTGGTTGTGGGAAGCGGGGCGATAGGGATGGAGTTTGCGAGTTTTTACAGGAGTATGGAGGTGGAAGTGACGGTGGTGGAGGCGATGACAAGGGTGTTGCCTGTGGAGGACGAGGAGGTTTCGTTATTTGTGAAGAAGGCGTTTGAGGGTCGGGGTATGCGGGTTGAGACGGGGGTGAAGTTGTTGGGTTGTAAGGGTGTGAAGGGAGGTGTTAAGGTTTCGATGGAAGTGGGGGGCAAAAGGGAGGAGGGTATGTATGAGAAGGTGGTGATGGCGGTGGGCATAGAGGGGAATGTGGAGGATTTGGGCTTGGAACATGCAGAGGGCGTGAAGCTGGAGAAAAGTCATATAGTGACGGATGCGTACGGGAGGACGGGTGAGGAGGGTATTTATGCGATAGGGGATGTTGCGGGAGGACCATGTCTTGCACACAAGGCGGAACACGAGGGTGTTGTGTGTGTGGAGCGGATAGCGGGCGTGAAGGGCATTCATCCATTAGAAACGCAAAGGATTCCTGGATGTACCTACACGCATCCTCAGGTGGCGAGTGTGGGTTTGACGGAGTCGAAGGCACGCAGTGTGGGATATGATGTGCGTGTGGGAAGATTTTCTTTTGGTGGAAACGGGAAGGCGGTTGCTCTTGGGGATACGGATGGATTTGTGAAGACGGTAGTGGACAACAAGACGGGAGAGATAC
>CAKMZR010000195.1 GCA_929200455.1 uncultured Alphaproteobacteria bacterium
GCATTTCCAGACAAATCCTCCACCGCAGAACCCAATACCTCAACCGCATAATCTCCAGACAATATCGCGTCCGTTATCGTAATCACCAAACTATTGCTATTCGCTATAACCACAGAACCTATCTTGCTCACATCCGTCGTGCCATCAATGCTCAGCTTACCAGAAATCTTCACCTTCGTCTTCAAATCCACCCCAGATACCAACCTTATGTTCTCATTAAATGTCACCGTAAAGGTCTTCGCACTCGCATCCACCAATAACGCACTCTTCGTACTCGAATCTTGTATCGTCAATAATGCCGGGAAACCCTCCGTCGTGTCCTTCTCCGTCGTGCCACCCCCAAAATCATTCCCAGACAAATCCTCTACTCCCCCATCAAGAACTCCTACCGCATAATCTCCCTTCGTCACATCCACTTCCTTCAACGTCACCACCAACGTACGACCACTCACCTCAACCGAAGCTATCTTGCTCGTGTCCTTCGTGCCATCAACGCTCAATCCCCCATTCGTTCCAATCACCTTCACCTTGCTCTTCAAATCTACTCCCTCTATAGCCCGAATATCCTCGTCAAACGTCACCGTAAACGTCTTCGCTGACACATTCACCACCAACGAGGACGGAGTCGCCATACTCGGGGCCGTCGCCTCCACCGTGTCCGTCTCCGTACTCCCCCCTCCAAAATCATTCCCAAAGAAATCCTCTAACGCCCCACTCACCACCTCCACCCCATAATCTCCCGCCAATATCGCCTCTCCCAACGTAATCACCAACGTGTTGTTATTCGACACAACAACAGACACAAACTTACTCGTATCCGTACTCCCATCAACCGTCAATTCTCCCGTCAACTTCACCTTCGTCTTCAAGTCCACTCCCACTATCTTCCTCACATCCTCACTAAATACCACCGTAAGCGTCTTCTTCTCCCTGTCCACCAACAACGAATTCGATACCCTCAACGTCGGGGCAGTCGCATCAACCACCACCACCTCCGTCTCCTTATCCGCCTCCAGCTCATTAGACGACAAATCCTTTATCGCTCCCTTCAAAAACTTAAACTTATACTTGTCACCATCCTTCAATCCTCCTCCAGTCAGATAACTCGTCGCCGTGTCCTTTATCTCCAACCTCAATACCCTATCCGTCACAGATAACTCATAATCTCCAGCGTCCACCTTCGTATATCCACTCGTCGAACTCGATGACTCCCAGTACAACTCTACCTCAGAATCCTCCTGCTTCACATTCTCAGAAAACTTTACCTCGAAAATCCTCATCAACGTGTCCACCGTAAACGAATCCCCTTCCGCAAACTTCGGTGGCGTGCTGTCCTCGGGAACCAACGTCCGCTCCGTCGTCACAACCGCCAGCTTGTTTCCCTCAGAATCCTCTACCGAACCACTCAAAAACTTCACAGAATAACCATCCCCAGTCTTCAATACACCCTCCTCCCAATAAGCAGAATTCGTTATCTTAATCTCCAAGGAACGCTTGTCACTCGAAAGAGAACTGTAATCATACTCCGTCGTCGATAGCTTCTTAGAACCACGGTACACCTCTATCTTCTCATCACTCTTCTTCGCCAAATCATCCATCTCTTCACTGAAATGTATCGTCAGAGTCTTCCCCTCCCGATCAATCACCAATGACTGAACCCCATCCTTCAAAAAATCTTGATCACTCAACGTCGGCAAAGTCTTGTCCTTAACCGCAAGATCTTTCTGCTCCTTGTTCTCGTTCTGAACCGTGCTGTCAACGTCCGTCACATCATCCTTAACAAGTCCCGAACCCACCGTCAGCTTATACGTCAAGTCCACTTCATTCTCAAATGTCAACTTCAACTTCATATAACCCGACTCCATCGAAACAGTCTTAGGCACCAAATCTCCAAGCTTAAACTTCTCAATCTCACTCGTCGAAAATGAAGTCTTCCTCGTCAACTTCTCGCTGAAATTTAATATCAATACCTTCGAATCCGTCTCACTCGTCTCAACACTCTCAACCTCCGGCGCCTTGTTGTCAAACGTAAACGTCTTCACAAATGAACGTCCCCCATACGTCACCGCTCCAGGCAAAAGTATAAACTCTACCTTGTCTCCCTCAACACTAGATGGCAAGGTAAACGTCACATCGCCCGTCGAATCGTCTACCGACGACGTCACAGATCCACTATTGTCCTTATCATCCACCTTCAAGCTTATCTTACTCGCATCAACCTCAGGCTTCGCCGTGAACTTCAAAACCACCTGATCACTCTTATCCTTATCGTAAACAACTCCCTTTTCCTCAAGAAGAAACTTGTTCGTGCAACCAGATATAAGAAGTGCAAATCCAGTCAATACAAAACCATGCCTCAAACCCCTACGCTTCCACGCCCTATCCGACACTTCCCACAACCCAGAATCCAAAACTTGATGGCGATATCCAAAATTATTCACAATACTCAACTTTCTCAATTTTATTCCGTAGAAACCTACGCACACACACGCAACTCAGCAAAAACATGTCCGCTTTACTCTCTTACATAATAACACAACGCGCATTTTTCAAGATTCTTATCACAAGAACTCTCGTGATTCGATCACTGTCCACAAAAGCAGACGTAAGGCTTAAACCCAAACGGAGCGACCTCTGCTTTACACAGAAGCCACTCCGTTCTCAAAAGGGGTATTCACCCTATGCTCTCACTCTTCTGCAAAGAGACAAAAACATAAAGTCTAGATAACACCAAATCTAGAAACCGTAGTCCGAATCGCTTGTCGTACCCAAGCCGACGAGATCATCGTCAAGGGAACCAATAGCCGCTGGATCAGTAGCCGTTTTGCCTATAACAAGGTTGCCATTGCCCGCCGTATCCGCAACCGCATTCGCAGCAAACGCCACTTTGTATACATCACCGGTCTCAAGAGCATTAGAAGTGATAGCAGACGCCTTCACAATCGTAATCACAAGCTTACCAGCTGTAATCGCAAGCGTGTAATCGGTCGTCAATGTAAGCGTTGCATCAGCTACTGAACCACCAACCTCATCGTAGTATACGGTGATATTGGCATCGGTCTTGGTCGCAATGTTTTCGTTAAACGACACGGTGATCGTCTTGGCTGCCTTGTCTACAACTACAGGACTCGCATCCGCCAACACCGGACCTGTTGTATCGCTACTGCTGCCACCAACAGCCACTGTTCCCGCTGCATTTTGGTTCGC
>CAKMZR010000196.1 GCA_929200455.1 uncultured Alphaproteobacteria bacterium
CGCTCAGGAGTGATGGTGGACATGAGCAAGATGGAGAACCTTCGGGAGGTGGAGGTGGGGGGAGGGACATTGAGGATAGGTGCCGGGGTGACGTACAGCCGATTGATGGAAACGGCGAGAAAGCATATTCCTGGTCTTTGGAGGATGTGGCGTCGTTTGGGTTCGAGACAGATTCGGGATATGGGAACGATTGTGGGCAATGTGATGACGGCATCACCGATAGGGGACAGCACGCCGGGACTTATGGCGTTGGGTTCTGTATTGGAGTTGCGTAAGGGAAACCGGGTTCGAGAGGTGGCACTTGAAGATTTTTTCACAGGATATCGTCAGACGGTGTGTGAGGAGGGGGAGTATGTGCGAGGCATAAGGATTCCGTTAAAGTATGGACATTCTTTGCGTTGTGTGAAGCTGAGCAAGAGGTATGATCAAGATATTTCGACGGTATCGTGTGCGTGTATTTTGGAAGATGATTATGTGAGGGTGGTGTACGGTGGTATGGCGGACAGGGTGAAAAGGGCGAGGGGCGTTGAGGAGGTTTTGGAGGGAGGCGTGGAGGGCAATGTGGAGAGGGCGTGTGATGCGTTGGATAGTGATTTCGCGCCTTTGAGTGATGTGCGAGGGAGTGCGTGGTACAGGAGAGAAGCGGCGAAGGGTATTTTGCACCGCTTGTGTGAGGGTGGATTGGATTTGTCTTATGAGGAGGATTACGGGCATTTGGTGGAGGGTCGGGGATTGGGTTTGGTGCCGACAGAAGTTGTGGGAGAATCTGGGAGTTTGGGTCGAGCTTTGGCCCACGAGAGTGCGTGGTTGCATGTGAGGGGCGAGGCACTATACACGGATGACATAGCGGAGAGGGCTGGGAGTTTGGTGACTTATGTGAAGAAGTCTGAGGTTGCACGAGGTCGACTGTTGTCTTTGGACGTGGGGGAGGTGGAAAGGAGCGAGGGTGTGCGTGCGGTCTTGACGGCTTCGACGATAAGGTCTTTTGGGGGCAAGAACGACACGAGTCCGACGGGTTCCGGAGATGATCCTATATTTGTGGAGGAGGGAGGCGAGATAGGTTTTTACGGAGCTGTATTGTTTGCGGTGGTGGGAGAGGATATGGACAGGTTGCGTGAGGCGTCTTTGAAGGCGAAGGTGGAGTATGAAGAGGGTGAGGCGGTTTTGTCGACGGAGGAGGCACAAGAGGAGGTATGTCCGCGATTGGTTTTTGGGGGTTCGGGAGGTCGCGTTGGGGATATGGGTTTGCAGGGAGCGTTGGATGTGGGAGGTCAGGATCATTTTTATTTGGAGGGACAGGTATCTTTTGCGCGGAGTGAGGAGGGGGGTCGTATGAGTGTGTGGTCTTCGAGTCAGCACCCTGGGGAGATTCAGCATGTGGTGGCGGAAGTTTTGGGAGAATCTGCGAGCAGTGTGAGTGTCTGTGTGAGGAGGGTTGGAGGAGGCTTTGGGGGTAAGGAGACGCAAGCGGCACAATGGGCGGCGATAGCGGCACTTGGGGCAAGGTGTACGGGTTTGTCTGTGAGGTTATGCCTTGATCGGGATGATGATATGGTGTTGACGGGGAAGCGTCATGCGATGAGGTTATTGTATGATGTGGGCTTTGATTCTGGAGGACGGGTTCGGAGTGCGGATGTGGAGATAGAGGGGGACTGTGGATGTTCGCAGGATTTGTCGGGAGCGGTAGTGGATCGCGCGATGTTTCATGTGGACAATGCGTATGATCTGGGCAGTGTGAAGGTGGGGAGTCGGAGGTGGAAGACGAACAAGGTTTCTGCGACGGCATTTCGTGGTTTTGGAGGTCCGCAAGGTATGATGGGGGGAGAGTGGATTATGGAGGAGGTCGCAAGAAGGGTGGGTATGGATCCCCTTGATGTGCGTTATAAGAATTTTTATGGAGATGGGAATGGTGAGACGACGCCGTATGGTATGAGGTTGGAGGATAATTGCATAAGGGATTTGGTGTCTAAACTGGAGGTTCGTTCTGATTACAGGATGCGTCGTGAGAAGGTGAGGGAGGAGAACGAGCGTGCGTGGAGGGAGGGAGGTTTGATAAGGAGGGGTTTGTCGCTGACGCCTGTAAAGTTTGGGATATCTTTTACGACGACCTTTTTGAATCAGGGTGGAGCTTTATTGAATGTGTACAAAGACGGGAGTGTTCTGTTGAATCACGGGGGTACGGAGATGGGGCAGGGATTGTTTGTGAAGGTTCTGCAGTTGGTGGCGGATAGTTTTTGTATACATCCGTCACGCGTGAAGGTGAGTGCGTCTCATACGGACAAGGTTCCGAATGCATCTGCGACGGCGGCGTCATCTGGTACGGACTTGAACGGAGCTGCGGCATTGAATGCGTCTGAGACGATAAAGCGTCGGATGATGGGGCACTTGGCTTCGGTTTACGGAGTGGGGGAGGAGGATGTGAGGTTTGAGTACGAGAGGGTGGTGATAGGGAATGAGGTCTTGACGTTTGAGGAGGCGGTGGAGAGATGTTATATGGGTAGGGTATCGTTATCGTCGACGGGTTTTTACCGTACGCCGAAGATAGGTTATGATCGAGAGAAGGGAGAGGGCAGGCCTTTTTATTATTTTGCGTATGGAGCATCTGTGAGCGAGGTGGCGGTTGATATTTCGACGGGTGAGAGCAGGCTTTTGCGTGTAGACATTTTGCATGATGTGGGACGTTCGATAAACCCTGGAGTGGACAAAGGACAGATAGAGGGTGGATTTATTCAAGGTTTGGGATGGTTGACGAGTGAGGAGTTGGTGTGGTCTGAGGAGGGTCGTCTTTTGACACATGCTCCGTCGACTTATAAGATTCCGGCGGCGGGTTGTTGTCCGCTTGATATGAGGATAGATTTTTACGATGGGGAGAATCGGGAGTCGACTCCTTACAGTTCGAAGGCTGTGGGAGAGCCGCCGTTGATGTTGGCGTTGTCTGTATTTCACGGTATAGCGGATGCGATTTATCAGACGTCCTCGGAGACGGTGGGTAAGAGGAGGGCGGCAAGCTTGAAGGCCCCTGCGACTCCTGAGCATATTTTGCGTGCGGTGAAAGAGCTTCAGGATGTGGATTGATGTTGTTGAGGGACTTGATAGAGGATTGTGTGCAGAAGGGGGGCGGTGTTCTTGTGGTTTTGAGTAAGGTTGAAGGTTCTGCCCCTCGAGAGGCGGGTACGTGGATGATGGTG
>CAKMZR010000197.1 GCA_929200455.1 uncultured Alphaproteobacteria bacterium
GGGTATAGAGAGGGGGTGGGTCATAGAGTAGGGTGTGGGTATAAAGAGGGTGTGGGTATAAAGAGGGAGTGGGTATAAAGAGGCAGAGTACAAAGAGGAAGCATGTAAAGGGAGAAGTTTTATGGCAAGGAAGAGTTACGAAGAAGTCTACGCATCTTCGCTGAGCGACAGGGAGAGATTTTGGTCTCGAGAGGCGGGTAATCTTTGTTGGGACAGGACTTGGGATCGGGTGATAGATGAGCGAGAGAGTCCGCACAACATGTGGTTTGAGGGAGGTATGTGCAATGTGTGTGAGAATGCGGTGGATCGTCACGTAGAGGCGGGAAGGGGAGGGGAGACGGCGATTATTTACGACAGTGCGATGACGGGTGAGAAGACGCGTATGAGTTATGAGGTTTTGCGTCGTAAGGTGGCAAAGACAGCGGGAATGTTGAGGTCTATGGGTGTTGAGAAGGGGGATAGGGTGGTGATTTACATGCCGATGATTGTGCATACGATTATAGGTATGTTGGCGTGTGCCCGTATAGGAGCGGTTCATTCGGTAGTTTTTGGTGGATTTGTGGCGAAAGAGTTGGCGAGCAGGATAGAGGATTCTGGAGCGAAAGTGGTGTTGACGGCGTCCTGTGGTTTTGAGCCTGGTCGTGTGATTGATTATATGGAGATTGTGCGAGATTCTGTGTCTCTTTTGGAGGGTCGAGGAGGGTTTGTGTCTCATGTGGTGGTTTTTCAGCGAGAGGGTTATGAGGTTTCTTTGGAGGGGGATGCGTACAAGGATTGGGATGAGTTTTATGAGGTTGCGGAAGAGGTGGGTTGTGTTCCTGTGGAGGCGTCGCATCCTTTGTATATACTGTACACGTCGGGAAGCACGGGTTTGCCCAAAGGTATAGAGCGGGCTTCAGGAGGTCATATGGTGGCTCTTTTGTGGTCGATGCGTTATATTTACGGTTGTGAGGCGGGCGATGTTTTTTGGGCGGCGTCTGATTTTGGTTGGATTGTGGGACATTCTTATATTGTGTACGGTCCTCTTCTTGCGGGTTGCACGACGGTTGTGTATGAGGGCAAGCCTGTGCGGACTCCTGATGCGGGTTCTTTTTTCCGTGTGATAGAGGAGTATGGAGTGCAAGTGATGTTTACGGCCCCTACGGCCTACCGTGCGATTCGGCGAGAAGATCCTGATGGTAAGTTGAAGTCACTTTATGATCTTGGGACTCTTCGTGCTCAATTTTTTGCGGGAGAGCGTTGTGATGTGGGTACATTGTTATGGATTCGGGAACAGTTGGGAGTTCCTGTGATTGATCATTGGTGGCAGACGGAGACGGGTTGGGCGATTACGAGTGATTTTTTGGGATTGTCTACGGAAAGGGAGGTGAAGGAGGGTTCTGCGGGGCTTCCGGTTCCGGGTTATGAGATTATGATTCTCGATGAGGCGTCAGAGGAGGTTCCGAACGGAGAACTTGGGGATGTGTGCATAAAACTGCCCCTTCCGCCTTCTTTTATGACGGGTTTGTGGGGAAGTCGTGATCGTTTTGAGGAGGTCTACATGAGGAGTCATCCTGGTTTTTATACGACGGGAGATGCGGGTTATAAGGATGAGGACGGCTGTATTTTTATTATGGCTCGCACGGATGACGTGATTAATGTGGCGGGACACCGTCTTTCTACGAGTGCCATAGAGGAGAGTTTGATTTCTTATCCGTCTATTGTCGAAGCGGCGGCTGTGGGGATGAATGATGAGCTCAAAGGTCAAATTCCTGTGGCCTTTGTGGTGAGGGGCAAGGAAGGTGCGGGTGTTGACGATGAATCTTTAGTCCGAGATGTGATAAAGTATATACGAGAAGAAATGGGTGCGGTGACGGCTCTTCATAAGGTGATGGTGGTAGGGCAGTTGCCAAAGACGCGTTCGGGTAAGATTTTGCGGGGTACATTGCAGAAGATGTTGAACGGGGAGTCTTATACGATCTCGCCGACCATAGAGGATGAGAGGGCGATAGAGATGATAGCGGCTATGATAGATTCTGAGGGTTTGTCTTCTTGAAAGCGGGATGAAGGGGGTGGACGGGAGAAAAAAGACAGAATAAAGTAGCATGTCTTAAAAAAGCAAAGGGGAGAGGGGAAGGGATACAGAAAAGGGATACATAAAGATGTCTTCAGAGTTGTGGAAAGCAAAAAACCAGAGAGATTCTTCTTTTCAGATCAACGGTTTTATGGAAAGTGTGAATGATCATTACGGAAAAAATTTTGAGGATGTGAGGGATTTGCACGCTTGGTCTTGTAGACATGGTGAAGATTTTTGGCGTCATTTTTGGAATTTTTACAAGATAGGCCGTCCCTATAAAGAGGATGAGAGGGTGATATGTGCGGGAGAGGGAGCGGATGCATCCTATAGGTTGATGACCACGAGATTTTTTCCGGAAGAAACCTTGAATGCAGCAGAAATACTGCTTCGAGATGTACACTTGCGAGAGGAGGCCTTGGTTTTTTATGGAGAAGGAGGAAAAGCCACGAGGCTCTCTGGTGCAGAGTTGCAACGACGCGTGGCCAATCTTGCGTACTCTCTTCAAGAGCGGGGTGTGGGCGTGGGCGATAGGGTTGCGGCTTTTATGCCGAATATTCCCGAGACGGTGATAGGTTTTTTGGCATCAGCCTCTCTTGGAGCGATCTGGTCTTCTTGTTCCCCTGATTTTGGCGTGGAAGCGACATTATCGCGGCTCAAACAAGTAGAGCCCAAGGTCTTGTTGTGTGCAGACGGCTATATGTACGGAGGGAAGAGTCATGAAGTTTACGACAAAATTCTGGAGATCTGTTCAGGGTTGCCGAGTCTTGAAATGGTGGTCTTGACGGGTTTTCTTGATTCTGTTCCGGATGCGGGGCGTTTGGGGGTCTCAGGACTTGAGGTGGTTGTGTTTGCTTCGTGCTGTGAGGGAGAAAAGCAACAGCCATCTTACGCGATGCTTCCCTTTGATCATCCGTTGGTGATAGCCTTTTCGAGCGGGACGACGGGAGTCCCGAAATGCATAGTACACAGAGCGGGTGGTCTTGTGGTGAATTGGATTAAGGAACACCGTCTTCACTGCGACATAGGTTTTGGCGATCGGGTTTTTTATTTTACGACGTGTGGTTGGATGATGTGGAACTGGCTTGTGGGATCTCTTGCAAG
>CAKMZR010000198.1 GCA_929200455.1 uncultured Alphaproteobacteria bacterium
CTTCTCCCCTTCCTCTCAAATGTAAGCCACAATATTAATACTTCCCTGCATGTATCTTGGCTCGATATGGAAGCCCTCGTCCATGTACATCAAATAGAAATCTTATCCGGGGAACACAATCTCCATGTCGCTTCCGCCCAAGACATTTCCGTTCAAAAAACAAACCAAAAACCCAAAAACAACGCCCCCTTTCAAACCCGTATCGAATTCAGACAAACCATCTTTGATTGCCTCAACGCATTCGCTTACAAAACCTACGTCCCAGAAACAGAAGAACTAAAAGCCACCGGAGCAGGGGGAGAAAAAGTCAATGATGACGAATAATTCCTCTCTTTCGCCAAAAATAATACTCATCAAGCCATATTAAGAGGCCTCCTTTGCTTATACCCTACAAGGAACACGTCATTGAAGATTTTCTTCTTTGGAAAAAGTCAGGACTGAAAACCGCCTTGGTCACTTTGGTCGAAGCCAAACCTTCAGGACCAAGAAACCCTGGGGCTCAGATGGCTATCAACGAAAAAGGACAAGCTGTCGGGTATTTTTCCGGCGGATGTGTCGAAGCCGCCCTCGTCACCGAAACCCTCAATGCCTTCCAAAAAAATCAAAATCAATGGGTACTTTATGGAAAAGATTCTCCCTACATGGATATCGTACTCCCGTGCGGAAACTCACAAAACGCCTTTATCGATGTCCATTTAAACGAAACAACCGCCGCCAAAATTATCAGTGCAGAACGCCAAAGAAAAACCGTCCATCTTGTGGTCGAAGATGAACCTTACAAAACCTTTGTCTCTCCTCAAATCCCCACCATCACACGAGGATTCATCTGCTCCTATACCCCGCGACCGCGACTCGTTATCGCCGGAAAAGGACCTCTCGTGCTTTTGCTGGTCTCCCTCGCCAAAGAAGCCGAGATCGACACCATAGTCTGCTCCCATGACGACCATTTCTCTCACCTTAGCGAAAAAAAAGGCGCGACCCTACTCAAAAACTCTCAAAATACCTCGCAACTCGCCGAAAATCTCGACCCTTGGAGCGGACTCGTCACCCTCTTTCACGAACACCACCTCGAACTCCCCTACCTCAAAACCGCCCTAGAACATAACTGCTTTTATGTCGGAGCCCTCGGAAGCCGAATTACCCACAAAAAACGAATAAAAGAACTCACCCTCGCCGGAATCTCTCAAAGCACCATCAATTCCATTCACGCTCCCGTCGGCATGAACTTAGGCTCAAAATCACTCTCTCATGTCGCCGTCGCCATCATCGCTCAATTCCTGTACCACTGGAACCAAAACGCCCTCGATACCCACAAACTCACCTATGTCAAACCCACTCTATAACCCACCCGCAGCAACCAAAATCACCGCCGTCATCCTCGCCGCAGGACTCTCTAGCCGAATGAAAAATAAAAACAAATTGCTCACCACATGGCGAAGAAAACCGATACTCCGACATGTCGCAGAAAAAGCTCTCGCATCCTCAGCAAACGAAGTCATCGTCATCACAGGAAATGATGCAGAAAAAATTCAAAACACCCTCGCAAACCTACCCCTCCGCTTTGTCCACAACCCTCTCTACAAAGAAGGAATCTCAACTTCCCTCAAAACCGCCATCAATGCCACAAAAAAAGAACACGACGCCATCGCCGTGCTGCTCGGCGATATGCCAGCTCTCACCATCCAAAGCCTCAACTCCATCCTCAAAGCTTTCTCCAAAGACAAAATCATCTCCCCAACATACAAACAAAAACCAGGCAATCCCGTCGTACTCCCTCGATCCCTCTTCCACGAAATCTCACTCCTCAAAGGAGACAACGGAGCACGAAAAATACTCGCCCCACACCACGACAAAATTATCAACCTACCCCTACAAGATAAAGGCATCATCCAAGATATCGATACAGAAAATGACCTCAAAAAACTCTAATCACACCACGCCTTAGGTCAAAAATCCACCGTATCAAAATGCGACAATCCAAGAAGACCCGCATCCTCATCGTCATACGGAATGTCTACACCTCCCTCTTCACCAGAATCAGAAGAAAGAGAATTAATAGAAGGCGACTTCTTAGGAGAAACCGTAATCTCAGTAAGAGAACTCGCCGTCACAGGAGTTGTCGTGAACTCATAACCCCCAAGATCATAGGTCTTTTCAACATTCTGCCCGCCTTGTGACGTAAACAGTCTCAACGTCTCAATGCGATTCGCCTCGTGAGACCAATCCTTAATCGTAGCCTCGTATTCCTTGCCGTCCATCGAAAATCGAACCTTAAGATCATCTCCATCACGCACAAAAGCTATCCGTCCCGCATCTATCGCCAATTCTCCAAAGTCAAACTTAAGAACATCATTATCACCTCCCTCATCCCAAATAATATCAACTCCATCCGTATGATCGTAAAAAATATTATACTCATCGTTGCCCAAACCACCGTAAAGCTTGTCACTTCCAAGCCCGCCAGAAAGAACATCATCTCCTACTCCCCCATAAAGAATATCATCTCCCTCCTCCCCACGAAGATGATCCTCCCCCATACCCCCACGAATAACATCATCTCCAAACCAACCATAAAGACGATCACCACCCTCTTCCCCATAAAGAATATCGTTTCCTCGCCCTCCATTGAGTGTATCTAAACCCAAACCACCCTTGAGAATATCAACTCCATCTCCACCATAAAGATAATCACCGCCATCTCCACCATAAAGCTCGTCATTGTCCTCATCACCATAAAGAAAATCTACTCCAGAACCACCATAGAGGACATCATTGCCTTTGCCTCCAGACAAGAAATCATTGTCTCCCTCTCCATAAAGACGATCATTGCCACCGTTTCCGTAAATCGCATCATTTCCACCTTTACCAAAATAAAGATCATCACCTTCACTACCCGAAAACTTATCGTCTTGCTCCGTCCCCTCTTGTCTCACCAGCTTTTTATCAGGACCTCCCTCCTCAGGACCAACCTTCTTCTGCTTCTCCTTCTGCTTCTGCCCACCTTCCTTCTTATCTCTACCCTCTTTCTTCTGCTTATCACCTATATCCCTCTTACCCCTACCCCCCTTCTTGTGCTTACGCCCACCTTCTCTCTTCTCCTCACCCTCTCCCACACAG
>CAKMZR010000199.1 GCA_929200455.1 uncultured Alphaproteobacteria bacterium
ACCATCACACCCCTACTCAAAACCACTCAGCTCCGTCAATACCATAACCCAAAAGTCCCGCTTCATCAACAGATGAAGAATCTCTAGGACCCACATAATAGTAACCTTGAGCCTCCTTCATACCCCCCTTCCCATCTAACGCCACAACCGCAAAAATATAAAGACTGCCGTCCCCCCAAGAACCACCCGTACCCCTAGGCAACGGCGACTCCTTAAAACTTACATTGCCTGCAGAATCAATATCAAAGTAATCTCTATCCGTTCCCTTGAGAAGGTAACGCACCACATCACCGTCAGGATCCGTCGCTCCAAAAGAAAAAACCTTGCCCTCCTCATAGAAACCCATTCTACTCGGATACTTGTCCGAGTTCTTATAGTCAAACACAGGTGCACGGTTCGTATCTCCCACTTCATCGTCCACAACCCGTACCGTAAAGTGTGGCTTCACCTTCGCACTTTTCACCACCACAACATCATACGTATTGTCTCCGTTCTCATCGTAGGCTTGTGCGTCCCTGAACTTCAAAGCACCGTCCACTATGTGAAAAAGCGAAGCATCCGCTCCCTCAAGAGTATAACCAGACGCATCCTCTCCGTAAAATGTAAGCTTGTCCGTACGTGTCTCGCCCTCCTTCAATACCCACACATACGGATTGTCCGATCCTCCCCGGTGATACCCATCCACCATTATGCTCTTCTTCGCAACACCACCCCTGCCATCCGAGGCCTCAACACCCACTTCGTAAATATTATCTCGATTGCTATCCAATGGATGGTAGGGATCCGGCGTCTCCTTAAAAACCAAGGTCACCAAATTCCCAAACTCTACAATTTGAAATAAATTCTTGTCTTTCCCCGTAAGACTATAACTCACATCATCACTGTCAGAATCTTTTGCCAAAAAATTTCCAAATGAACCGCTATCGTCCGCAATATTATAATATACCATCGCATCCTTAGGCTGATCAAATACAGGGGGGCTGTTATCACCACCACCCCCATCATCACCACCATCACCATCATCATCACCATCATCATCATCATCACCCCCAAAGCCAAATGACTTGCCCTTGCTGAACTTTCCATCCACATATTCAATCGCCTTATCCCTCAAAGAATCAAGTTTCACCTTCGCTCCCTCGGAGAGATCGCCGTTGCCTTCAAAAATTGCCTTCACCTTCGTACGCCCTCCCTCGTACCTCTTCTCCCAAGAATCAGGCACAACAACTTTACCATTATCGTCCTTAAATACAAACTTCGACAAGTCCAGATTCTTAATCTCACCATCAAAGTCAAAATCCTCAGACTTCAGCTTCCCTCCCTCAGAATTCAGCTTTTTGTCCAATCCAGAATCCAAAAGTACCTGACGCAAACTATCAAGTGCATCCTGATCCACATTTAAATTCACACAAGCGTTCAAGACCAATCCCAGAGCCGTAAGACCCATCGCTCGCTCTGCACCACCCAATCTATTCGCTCTTCTCTTCTCTTCACTGTATCTCGTTGCTTCTACATTTCTCATCATTCGACTCCTTGTACATAAAAAAAACCATCACACCCCTACTCAAAACCACTCAGCTCCGTCAATACCATAACCCAAAAGCCCCGCATCGCCCACAGATGAAGAATCATCAACCACATTCCCCCATATAATGCCGTAACTCTCCTTCTCACCACCCTTTCCGTCCGACGCCCTAACCGAAATAATATACCCTCCCGCATTCCATGAACCCCCCGTAGAAATAGGGTGACCACTCTTAAAACTTACATTGCCCGAAGAATCAATATCAAAGGAATCTCTATCCGATCCCTTGAGAAAATAACGCACCACATCACCGTCAGGATCCGTCGCTCCAAAAGAAAACACTTTATTCTCTTCGCTGTAAAAAAATGACCTACCCGTGTACTTGTCCGAGTTCTTATAGTCAAAAACAGGTGCACGATTCGTATCTCCCACTTCATCATCCACAACCCGTATCTTAAAATATGGCTTCACCTTAGCACTTTTTACCACCACCACTTCATACGTATTGTCTCCATTCTCACTGTAAGCTTGTGCGTCCCTGAACTTCAAAGCACCGTCCACTATGTGAAAAAGTCCCGCATCCGCTCCCTCAAGAGTATAACCTGTCGCATCCTCTCCGTAAAATGTAAGCTTGTCCGTTCCCGTCTTGCCCTCCTTCAATACCCATACATACGGATTGTCCGAGCCTCCTCGGTGATACACATCCACCACAATGCTCTGCTTCACAACACCACCCTTGCCATCCGAGACCTCAACACCCACTTCGTAATTGTTATCACGATCGCTATCCAATGGACGATAGGGATCCGGCGTCTTTTTAAAAATAACCGCCACCAACTTCGAATAATATACAACTTGAAACAAATCCTTATCGTCACCCTTAAGGGTATAACTCACTTCGTCTCCATCAGGGTCTTTCGCAAAAAAATTCCCTAAAACACCACTGTCTTCCGCAATATTGTAATGTATCTTTCCATCCCCAGGATGATCAAATATCGGAAGGTTGCTGTCAAGAGCCAACGCCTTGTTAAAACGACCATTCGCATACTCAATCCCCTTTTCTCCCACATAATCAAGCTTCACCGTGTCCCCACTCGAAAGACCCTCTTTCTTAAAAATCGCCTTCACCTTCGTGCGGGAATTCTCATATACCCGTTCCAATCTTTCAGGAGACACCTCTCTCTCATCCTTATCCTTGAACACAAACTTAGACAAGTCCAGATTCTTAATCTCACCGTCAAACTCATAGGAACCCGTCTCCAGTTTGTCTCCGGCCGCTTCCAGTGTCGTCGTGGAACTCGAACGCAAAAAGGCCTGCTCAAGGGTGCCCGAATCCACATTCACCTTAATACAACCCTCCAAAAACAAAGCAAAAACCGTAAGACCCAACACACCACCCATGCCCCTCGTTCTATGAACTCTTTCCCGTACCCTCTCTCCAACTGCAATCACGTTCTTCATTTCTCATCCATTTCACCCACCCCCTATATAAACC
>CAKMZR010000200.1 GCA_929200455.1 uncultured Alphaproteobacteria bacterium
GGGTGCATGCGGTGGATGGTTGTACGTTGGGTTTTAGGCGAGGTGGGATTACGGGATTGATAGGTCCGAACGGAGCGGGGAAGAGTACGTTGTTTCATATGATAGCGGGTTTGCATGTTCCGGATTCTGGGAAGGTGTATGTGGAGGAGGAGGATGTGACGGGATTTGCGGCTCACAAATTATTTTTGCGAGGAGTATCGCGAACGTTTCAGCTTGCACATGAGTTTTCTGGTATGACGGTGTGGGAGAATTTGCTGGTGTCGGCACCTTTTCAGCCTGGAGAGCGTTTGTGGAATAATTGGTTGCAGAGGTCGAAGGTGATGGGTAGGGAGTCGGAGATAAGGGAGGAGGCACTGGAGGTATTGGATTTTCTGAAGTTATCTCCGTTGCGGGATGAGATGGCGGGTCGTTTATCTGGGGGACAGAAGAAGTTATTGGAGTTGGGTCGTGTGATGATGGGTCGTCCGCATGTGGTATTATTGGACGAGATAGCGGCAGGAATTAATCCGTTATTGATGAAGGAGATAGGGGATATGATAGTGAAGTTGAACGAGGAGAAGGGTTATAGTTTTTGTGTGATTGAGCATGATATGGAGATAGTGGAGAGGTTATGTGATCATGTGATAGTGTTGGTGCGTGGTCGTGTTCTGAAGGAGGGGAGTATAGAGGAGGTGAGGAGTGATGCGGGTGTGCAGGAGAGTTATTTGGGAGGATGAGTAAAGAGATGGAAGAAGTATTGCGTATGGAGGGTGTGAGGAGTGGTTATGGGGAGATGGAGATATTGCGTGGCTTGGATTTGCATGTGTATCGGGGGGAGTGTGTGGTATTGATAGGTCCGAACGGAGCGGGCAAGAGTACGATTTTGAAGGGGTTGATGGGGATAGCGAATATTTTTGGAGGTCGGATAAGCCTTGAGGGTGTTAGTCTTGAGGGATTGAGGACGGAGGAGATTGTGAGGAAGGGTGTGAGTTATGTTCCACAGGTGAAGAATGTATTTCCTCATATGAGTGTGGAGGAGAATTTGGAGATGGGAGGATATATTTTCGAGGGAAGTTTGGTTGAGAGGATGGAGGGTGTGTATGAGATGTTTCCTGAGCTTAGGGAGAAGAGGCGTTCTGATGCGTGGACGTTGTCTGGAGGACAGCGTCAGATGTTGGCGATGGGCAAGGCGTTGATGGTGGATCCTGGACTGTTGTTATTGGATGAGCCGAGTGCGGGGGTATCGCCGTTGAATAGGGGCATTATTTTTGAGAGTGTGGAGAGGATTAAGGGTACGGGTGTATCGATTTTGATGGTTGAGCAGAATGTGCGAGAGGGATTGGGGTGTGCGGATCGTGGTTATGTGATTGTGGACGGCAAGGTTCGTTATGAGGGAAGGGGAGAGGATTTGTTGGGTATGGAAGATTTGGGTGAGATATTTTTTGGTGTTGTGGAGTAGGACTGAGAGGGATGATAGATTTTATTAATTTTCATGTATTGCCAGGATTGGTATTGGGGAGTGTGTATGCGTTGGGAGCGGTAGGAGTTTCGTTGGTGTTTGGAATTTTGCGTTTTGCGAATTTTGCACATGGAGATTTGATGACGGCGGGAGCGTATATTGTATTTGTGTTGACGGGTGTTTTTGGAGTGCATCCTTTGTGGATGTTGCTTCCTGCGATGGTGTTGACGGGCTTGTTGGCGGTGGGCTTGGACGGATTGGTCTTTCGTCCTTTACGAGGTCGGAAGGCGGTGGTGATGGTGATGGCGTCATTTGGATTGATGTTGATGTTGCGTTCTGTGATTCAGTTGGTATGGGGTACGCGGATTAAGACGATAAGGGAGGGTATAGAGTTGCCATGGATTGTGCTTGATGTGATAAGGCTGACGCCACGCCATGTGTGGATCGTGTTGTGTGCGCTGTTGTTGGCGTATGGTGTTCATATATTGTTGACGAAGACGAAGATGGGAAAGGCGATGAGGGCGGTGTCCGATGATCCTGAGCTTGCGCGTGTGACGGGTATAGATTCGGAGCGGGTGGTTCGTATGACGTGGTTTGTGGGAGCGGGATTGGCGGGAGCGGCGGGGGTCTTTTTGGCGTATGATACACAGGTGACGACGTTATTGGGTTTTCGGGTATTGTTGCCGATATTTGCGTCGGCGATATTGGGGGGCATAGGGAGTCCGTATGGGGCATTTTTGGGAGGTTTGGTGATAGGGATGATAGAGGAGGTGGCGACCTATCCATTTTTTGGTGATTTTTGGGCATTGGATCCGAGTTACAAGTCTGGAGTTTCGTTTGCGGTGATGGTGGGGATGTTGGTGTGGAGGCCGAGAGGTTTATTGGGTGGAAGGGAGTTTTGACGATGGAAGTGATGTATGGATTTTTGTTGTATGGGATATCACTTCTTACGATGGGTTCGATCTACGGGATATTGTGTTTGGGATTGAATTTGCATTGGGGTGTGACGGGAATTTTCAATGCGGGTGTGGGAGGTTTTGTGGCGGTGGGAGGATATGCGAGTGCGATCCTTACGACGTCGCCTTCGTTGTATCATCTGGGAGGTTTTGACTTGCCGTTGTGGTTTGGAGCGTTGGTGGGTATGGTGTTGAGTGGATTGATAGCGTGGTTGGTGGCGTCTTTGTGTATAAGGCTGAGGAGTGATTATTTGGCGATAGCGACTTTGGGCATAGCGGAGATGTTGCGTCTTATTTTTAAGAATGAGGGCTGGGCGACGAATGGTCCGCGAGGTATAGGACAGATTCCGCGTCCATTTGAGGGTTATGGAGAGTTGTTGTCGCCTTTTTTGTTGATGGTATTTTTTCTGTTGGTTTTGAGCGTGTGTTATTATGTGTTGGAGCGTTTGAGGTTGGCTCCGTGGGGTCGTGTGATGTCTGCGATAAGGGACAATGAGGAGGCGTCGTCTGCTTTGGGCAAGGACGTGGAGAGATTTCGCACGGAGGCGTTTGTGGTGGGAGCGATGTTGATGGGTTTGGGAGGGAGTTTGCTTGTGCATTATTTGACATTTATGGGTCCACGGG
>CAKMZR010000201.1 GCA_929200455.1 uncultured Alphaproteobacteria bacterium
CGGTACGGTTTGGGATGATTATATTTTCGGTCTTGGCGGCAACGACACCATTTCCGGAACCTATGGAGATGACTGGATTGAAGGGGGAGACGGCGATGACACCATTCGAGGCGGAGAGGGCAGCGACAAGATTTATGGTGGAAAAGGCAATGACACCATTCGGGGCGGAGCCAATGGCGACAATACCATTTGGGGCGGGACAGGCAATGATACTCTCACGGGTGGATGGGGAAGTGATACTCTTTATGGTGGCGATGATAGTGACAAAATTTATGGAAGCACGAAAAGTTCCAAGCTTTATGGCGATGATGGAAATGATTTTCTTTATGGCAAAGACAACAATGATATCCTCGAGGGTGGGACAGGTGACGACTTCCTCGATGGCGGGAGAGGAGACGATACGCTCAAGGGGGGAGAAGGCCATGACATTCTTCAAGGGGGGAGAGGCGATGACACGCTTTATGGAGGGGCCGGTCATGATACCCTCAAAGGTCAAACGGGCAATGATACTCTTGAGGGCGGAGAAGGAAATGACAGTTATGTTTTCGATCTTTCCCACGAAACAGGACACAACACCATTTTTGACACAAGCGGCTCAGACCTTATTCACCTGTACAGATTCGGCGGGTTCACAGCATCAAGTGTCAAATTAAAGTTAGTCGGCAACGACCTCAAAATTTCCTATAGCGACAACTTCTCCATTACCATCAAAAACTGGAACACAGCCGAAAACCGAATAGAAAAGTTAATCTTGGGTGCAAACTCCGGTATTCAGATTTCAGATCAATTCTATAACCTCAAAGACCACGCCTTCACAAGCACCGAAACAACCGCAGACACGCTCACTTCCTTGAAAAAAACAGGAACAGAGGACGACGACACCATCACCGGTACAATTTACGATGATTATATTTTCGGTCTTGGCGACAACGACAAAATTTATGGCTCCCTTGGCAATGACCGGATCGAGGGGGGAGACGGTCATGACTTGATCAGTGCCGGAAAGGGCGACGACGTCGTTTATGGGGGAGATGGTCATGATCAAATTCACGGCGACTACGGAGACAATACCCTCTGGGGTGGCAGCGGCAATGACATCTTCGTGGGAGGTTGGGGACACGAGACCATTTATGGCGAAGAAGGCGATGACGACATTTATGGGGGAAAAAAGAGTTCTAAGCTTTACGGAGGACAAGGCAATGATTTGATCAAAGGTCGAGAGGGTGACGATCTTCTTGATGGGGGAGATGGGGATGATTCTCTTGATGGTAAGGACGGAAACGATATCCTCAGAGGGGGAGACGGAAACGACATTCTCAACGGTTGGAGCGACAACGATAAACTTTATGGCGGCAGCGGAAACGACCTCATTCTCGGAAAAGACGGCGATGATTATCTTGCCGGCGGAAGCGGTGATGACCGCTACGTTTTTGGACTTTTCAACGAAGATGGTCACAATACCATTTTCGACACCAGCGGCACAGATCGTATTCGCATATACAAAATCGACGGAAGCTTGGATTCAGATGTAAAATTAAAACTTGTGGGAGACGACCTCAAAATTTCCTATAAAGATGATTTCTCCGTCACCATCAGAAACTGGAACACAGCCGTAAACAGAATAGAAAGCTTGATCATAAGTACACACAGCTCCTCTCACGCCTCAGACAACGTCTATAACCTCAAAGACCACCTCTTCACAACCACCGAAACCTCCGCTGACACGCTCACTTCCTTGAAAAAAACAGGAACTGGGGGCGATGACACCATCACCGGTACGGCTTATGACGATCATATTTCAGGTCTTGGCGGGGGCGACACCCTCTCTGGTGGGGACGGAAACGATTATCTTTCAGGCGGTGCAGGAAATGATACACTTCATGGAAATGCAGGAGATGACCGACTCGAAGGCGGGACAGGCAATGACACCCTCTACGGAGGAGAGGATTATGACACCCTCTATGGCGACGACGGCGAAGATACCCTCTACGGAGGCGCGGGCAATGATACCCTCCACGGCGGCGAAGATGGTGACATTCTCTACGGAGGAGAAGGCAACGACACGCTTCATGGAGAAAATGGCAATGACACCCTCGAGGGCGGAGACGGAAACGATTGGCTGGCTGGGGGAAAAGGCAATAATATCCTCAAAGGCGGAGACGGAAACGACACGTATATTTTCAATACTTCCAGCGACACAGGACACAATACAATCACCGATACGAGCGGCACAGACCTTATTCGCCTCTACCAAGATCAAGAGATCTCAGCATCAAGTGTCAAATTAAAGTTAGTCGGCGAAGACCTCCTCATCTCATACGGAGACGACTTCTCCATTACCATCAAAGACTGGACAACAACCGAAAACCGAGTAGAAAAATTAATCTTGAGCACACGCTCCGGTGATCATTCTACAGACAAACCCTATAACCTCAAAGACCACACCTTCACCACAACGGAAACTTCGGCAGATACTCTCTCTCCCTTGAGAAAAACAGGATACATTAATCCTTACCAAAGCGTCCAAGAAGACAACCCCGTCACTGATGACGACTTCTCAACCTCGTCTCATACAGACCTCTTCGGTCTCTCAGGCCTCGGCGGCACCGACTTCTAAACCCGCGACCCCGCAGAACACTTTCTCGCCCGTGCTGTTCCCTTGTGACCCGCCCTACCCGTCTGCACGCAACCTCTTCACGTACATCACCACAAAAAATACAAACACACCCGCCATCACCAACATGCTCATATACTGCAATCCTTCCCAACCCAAATGATACAAGGCATAACCGGAACCAAAACTTCCACTCGTCGAACAGACGTGGATCAAAGTGTCATTCAAACCCTGAGCACGAAACTTCTCTTCTCCAGAAAAATAATGACCCACAAGATAACTCGAACCCACAAACAAGAAATTCCAACCCAAGCCTAAAAACAATAACGACACAAAAAAGTTCGTGTACAAGGGCTCTTGGAGACCCCACACCGCAGAAACCACCA
>CAKMZR010000202.1 GCA_929200455.1 uncultured Alphaproteobacteria bacterium
GTATAGTGATCATAGGTGAGATAGGGGGTCAAGCAGAAGAGGATGCGGCAAGTTTTGTAAAGCGTCATAGGGTGAAGAAGCCGATGGTAGGATTTATAGCGGGTTTGACGGCCCCTCCTGGTAAGAGGATGGGTCATGCGGGAGCGATTATTTCTGGAGGTCAAGGTACGGCATCTTCGAAGATTCAGGCGTTTGAGGAGGCGGGAATAGAGGTAGTGAAGGATATATCGGTATTGGGTGATGCGATGAAGTCTTTGATGGTTTAACAGGATATGGGCAAGGTGCGAAGATGAAGGCGGAAGAAGACGGTATTTTATACGCGGAGAATGATATTTATGTGAGCGAGCTTTACAGCCGTTACATGACGGATCCTGCGAGTGTGGATCCTTCGTGGCAGAAGTTTTTTGGCGAGATGGGTGAGAGTGACGGCAATGATGATTACGAGGAGAGTCAGGCGTTAGAGCGAGAGATGAAGGGGGCGACATGGTCTCCGAATGAGGGACAAGTTTTGGGGTGTACACCTGATCGTTCTTTTTCGGATACTCTGACGACGCAGCCTCTAGGTTTGGAGAGTTTGCAGGAGTACTTGCATTTGTTGAGCAAGGGGGGGGCTATTCCTGGCACGGCGGACGTGCGTCAGGCGACGATGGACACGGTGCGTGCATTGACGTTGATAAGGTCGTATCGGATGAGGGGACATTTGGAGGCGAAGTTGGATCCGTTGGAATTGGTGGGAGAGGAGCTGCATAAGGATTTGGATCCGTCGACGTATGGATTTACGATGAAGGATTATGATCGTCCGATTTTTATTAATCATGCGTTTGGTCTTGAGACGGCGACGTTGACTCAGGTATTGGATTTGTGTCGCAAGACGTATGCGTCGCATGTGGGTGTTGAGTTTGCACATATTATGGAGCCTGACGAGCGTGTGTGGTTGCAGGAGCGGGTAGAGAACACGTTGAACAGGAGTCAATTTAGCGATCGCGGCAAGCGAACGATTTTGGAGCGATTGACGGAAGCGGATATTTTTGAGAGTTTTTTGAACAAGAAGTTTGGGACGTTGAAGCGTTTTGGACTGGATGGGGGGGAGAGTTTGATTCCGATGGTGGAGCAGATTTTGAAGCGTGGTTGTTCTTTGGGCATAGAGGATGTGGTGATAGGCATGCCCCACCGAGGACGTTTGAACATGTTGGCGAATATTATGCACAAGCCGTACCGAGCGATATTTGCGGAATTTAAGCGGGGTACGATGGTGGTGGACGGTTTGGGTTCTGGGGATGTGAAGTATCATTTGGGGGTTTCTGCGGATCGTATATTTGATGGAGCGAAGATGCATATGTCGTTGGTGGCGAATCCGAGTCATCTTGAGTGTGTGAACACGGTGGTGTTGGGCAAGGTGAGGGCGAAGCAGGAGGAGCGTGGCGATAAGGGTCGCGAGCGTTCTTTGGGGATATTGTTGCATGGTGATGCGGCGTTTATAGGACAAGGTGTGGTGGCAGAGACATTTCTTTTGTCGGAATTGAGGGGTTACCGTACGGGGGGAACAATTCACATAGCGGTGAACAATCAGATAGGATTTACGACGATGCCGAGGGAGTCGCGTTCGTCTCCGTATTGTTCGGACATGGCGAAGATGATAGGGGCTCCTGTTTTTCATGTGAACGGAGATGATCCTGAGGCGTGTGTGCATGTGGCGCGTTTGGCTCTTGAGTACCGTCAGAAATTTGGCAAGGATGTGGTGATAGACATGTGGTGTTACAGGCGTCATGGGCACAATGAGGGTGACGAGCCGATGTTTACGCAGCCTTTGATGTACAAGCAGATAGGTTCTCACCCGAAGGTTCGCGATGTGTATGCGCGTTTGTTGGAGTCTGAGGGCGTGTTGGGTCAAGGAGAGGCAGAGCGTATAGCGGATCATTACCGGGATGAGTTGGAGAAGGAGTTTGTGGATGCGGAAAGTTACAAGCCGAACAAGGCGGATTGGATGGAGGGAGCTTGGTCTGGTCTGAAGTCTGGCAAGCATTTTAAGAAGCGTGGGGCACGCACAGGTGTTGTGCGTTCTTTGTATGATAAGGTTGGAAAGGCGTTGGTGGATGTTCCGTCGTCATTTTGGGTGCATAAGAGTTTGAAGCGTCATCTTACGAAGAAGGAGACGTCTCTGGTGTCTGGTGAGGGTATTGATTGGGGTACGGCGGAGGCTTTGGCATTTGGGACTTTGTTGTGTGAGGGGTATCCGGTGCGTTTGTCCGGAGAGGATTCGCGTCGCGGGACTTTTTCGCACCGTCACGCGGTGATGGTGGATCAAGAGGACGAGAGTACGTATATTCCGCTCAACCATGTGGATGCGGGAAATCAGGCGAGGTTTGAGGTGATAGACAGTCCTCTTTCTGAGTTTGGTCTTTTGGGATTTGAGTATGGATATTCGTTGGAGTCGCCCTTGACGTTGGTATTGTGGGAGGCGCAATTTGGAGATTTTGCGAATGGGGCACAAGTGATTATTGATCAATTTGTGGCATCTGGTGAGAGCAAGTGGTTGAGGATGTGTGGACTTGTGATGTTGTTGCCGCATGGTTATGAGGGGCAGGGTCCTGAGCATTCGAGTGCACGTCTCGAGAGGTATTTGCAGCTGAGTGCTGAGAACAACTGGTCTGTGTGCAACATCACGACGCCGTCGAATTATTTTCATGTTTTGAGGCGTCAGATTTTTCGGGATCACCGTAAGCCGTTGGTGGTGATGTCACCGAAGTCGTTATTGCGACATTCTTTGTGTGTATCGCGTGCGGAAGAGTTTTTGGGGAAGAGTAGTTTTCAGCCTGTATTGCGTGACGGGGAAGAGGGTTCTCTTTGTGGAGATAAGGAGGTGCGTCGTGTGGTCTTGTGTTCCGGCAAGGTGTATTATGATCTTTTGGAGGAGAGGAAGCGTCGTGACCTTCGCGATGTTTATCTTTTGCGTGTGGAGGAGTTGTATCCATTTCCCGAGGAGGGACTTC
>CAKMZR010000203.1 GCA_929200455.1 uncultured Alphaproteobacteria bacterium
GTGTATGTCCGATGATGTGGCAGAGGTTGTCTGCGGTGGGCATAGTCCAAGGATTTTTTTTGGGAGGAGGGATTGGGGTTGTCATGATATGTTTTGGGCTTGTCTTTTTTCGAGGATGGAAACGGGGAGGTCGGGTGCGGAGAGGCTGTCTTTTTGGTAGACGGCAGAAAAGGAGGAAAGAGCTTCTTTCCAGGTATCGAGAGGGAATCGTTGTTCGTTGATGATGAGGCTATCGAATCCGCAGCGTCTCATGAAGGCGACTTGGTCTGGCAGTATATTTCCGTAGGCTCTGAGGGTTTTGGAGAACTGGAGTTGGGTTCGTAGAGTGTGTGCTTGGGAGTAGGCCCGTCCGTCGTTGAAGACGGGAAATTCGAGAGCGACGAGGGAGAAGACTTCGGATGAGAGGAAGCGAGAGAGGAGGTGGACATCGAGGTGGTTGGGGAAGAGGACGCCGCGTTCTATGGGAGGGAGGTCGTCAGGGTTTGTGCCTTCGATGAGGTTCCAAGGGATGATGAGGAAGGGCGTGTCGAGGGATGGGGTGTCAAGAGAGGGTTTGTCCTCATCCGTGAGGAGCGTCCAAGGGTCTTGACGGAGTATGGTATTAGGGAGCATTTCCATAGAGGACCTCCTTAAAGGGTTCTTTGCCGACTCTTTCGTAGGTTTCGAGGAAGGTTTCGTCCTGGTTTTTTCGGATTTGGATGTAGGTATTGACGACGGTTTCGACGGCGGCGGGAATGTCTTCGTAGGAGAATCCGGGACCGATGACACTGCCGATTTGGGCATTTTGGTCCGGATTGCCCCCGAGGAGGAGCTGATAGACTTCTTTTCCGCGTTTGTCGAGACCGAGGATGCCGATATGTCCGACATGGTGATGGCCGCAAGCGTTGATGCATCCTGAGATATTGAGGGAGAGGGGACCGATGAGGTTTTGTTTTTCGGTATCGGCGAATCGCTTGCTTATTTCTTGGGCAACGGGAATGGAGCGAGCGGTAGCGAGGGAGCAGTAATCGAGTCCGGGACAAGCGATGATGTCGCTGATGGTGTTGTGATGGGGTGCTGCGAGGTCGCGTTCGTGGAGTTGTTGCCAGACATTGAAGAGGTGTTGCAGGGGTACGTAGGGGAGGACGAGATTTTGGTAGTGGGAGACGCGAATTTCGGAGAAGCTGTACTGTTCTGCGAGGTCTGCAACGGCTCGCATTTGTTCTGAAGACATATCGCCGGGAATGCCTCCTGTGGGTTTGAGGGAGATATTGGCGATGGTGTAGCCGGGAATTTTGTGTTGTGCGAGGTTGTGACGGCACCAGAGGTCGAAGTTTTTGTGGAGTTTTCTTTGTGAGAGGATGTGTTGTTCGTATTGTTGGATGTCGTGGGGAGAGATTTTCGGAGTGTTGGGTGGGGCGAAGTAGTCTGCGATTCGTTTTTGTTCTTCTTGGGGTACGTCGATAGAGATATGTTCGGATTGGGCGTAGGCATCTTCGACCATTTGCTGGAATTTTTCTGGACCTGTTTCGAAGACGAGAATTTTGATTCGTGCTTTGTATTTGTTGTCGCGACGTCCGAGGAGGTTGTAGACTTTCATGACGGCACTGAGGTAGGAGAGGAGTTGCTCTTTTGCGATCCATTTTTTGAGGGAGAATCCGATCATGGGAGTGCGTCCGAGTCCGCCGCCGACGATGACTTCGTAGCCGATTTCTTGTGATTGGGGGTGAAGCCGTGCGCGGAGTCCGATGTCGTGTACGTTGATGGCGGCTCTGTCGAAATCGCGTTCGTGGGCTCCTGTGAGTGCGATTTTGAATTTCCGTGGGAGGTAGGAGAATTCGGGGTGGAGAGTGGACCACTGTCGGATGAGTTCTGCGACGGGTCTTGGGTCTTCGATTTCGTCTTTGACGATGCCTGCCCAGTGGTCTGTGGTGACATTTCGGATGCAATTTCCGCTGGTTTGGAGTGCGTGCATTTCGACGTCGGCGAGGGTATCGAGGATATCTGCGACTTCGGTAAGTTTTGGCCAGTTGAACTGGATATTTTGTCGTGTGGTGAAGTGACCGTAACCTTTGTCGTAGGTATCGGCGATGAAGGCGAGGGTGTGGAGTTGTTTTGAGGAGAGGGTTCCGTAGGGAATGGCGACGCGGAGCATGTAGGCATGAAGCTGGAGGTAGAGTCCGTTCATGAGTCGCAGGGGTTTGAATTCATTTTCTGAGAGTTGTCCATCGAGTCGCATATTGATTTGGCGACGAAATTCTTGGACGCGTTCTTTTACGATTTGGGAATCGAATTCGTCGTATCTGTACATGTGTTATTCTCCGTATTTTATTTTTTCTGCTTGACGTCCGAGGTCTTTTCTGACGCTGGGTCCGAGGGTACGTAGTTGTTCACGGAAGAGAGATGGCGTATGATTTTGGGAATTGATGTTGATGATGTAGGGTTCGATGATGTCGTGGGGAATGGGGGTATTTTTGAGGATATTGAGGGCGTGTTCGTGAGAGGGTATGGAGAGGGCGTGAGAGGGTTCTGTGGACCACTGATGATTTTGCGCGAGGTAGACGACGATTCCGTCATGGAGTCGGTTTGCGGAGATGGCGTAAGAGTTGTCTTGCGGGGTATTCATGGGGGGTACAGAAAAAAAGTGTTGTGAGAAGTGAGGATTATATTAAGGCAAACAAGATTTCATATCAAGGGCTGAGTAAGGGGTATTGACAAATGAAAAGTTTTGCCCTAGGATGTGAAGGATGACTGGTGGAGCAGATGGTAGAAACCTAAGCGAAACTGGGGATGCTGAAGCCAAGATGGCGAGTAAGGGTTGGGAGTCGAAATGTGTCTTGTTTCGGAATGTATCTCGGATAGACGTAAGTTTTTGACGACATCTAGAAAGGACGTTAGGTCATGACGACAGACATTACTTTAACGAAGGCACAGCGGACATCGCTTTTGTCTTTACAAAACACGCAGAGCT
>CAKMZR010000204.1 GCA_929200455.1 uncultured Alphaproteobacteria bacterium
GATTTTGTTTCAGGTCAGGGTCCTGTATCGAGTTATGGTACGGAGATAGTGAAGGATGATACGCAGAAGAAGTTTGATTTGACTTATGGTTATGCACTGGGTCTGACTGCGCGAGGAGCGGATGCGTTAGAGGTTTTGGACGTTGCTGATTCTGGGGATGTTGTGGGCAAGGATATTTTATTTTTGAGTGAGTTGAATTTGCTATCTGGTACGCCGCCTTTGGTTTTGGGTCTTGATACGACGATAAAGTCGGCGACAGTTCTGAGGTCTGCATTTTTTGAGAGTGGATTTTTTGCGATGAGTTCGTATGCATCATCTGGATTGCAGAGGGGTCGAGCGTTGGCGGTGCAGGGAGATTTGTTGGTGGCGTCGATAGCGATTGACGTGGCGAATCTTCCGACGGGAGCGTCGGATCTTTTGACGGGAGTGTCGGGTATTGTTCAGATATTTAGGAAGGCGAGTGCGACTGATTATAAGCAGGAGGCCTTATTGTTTGATAAGAGTGTGAGCAGTGATGATAATTTTGGGGATAGTTTGGCGTTGTGGTCTGGGGGTGATTATGATTATTTGGCGGTGGGAGCCCCGAGATTGGACACGGCTGCGGGCTTGGGTCGTGTGTATGTGTACCGTTACGAGGGTGAGCGAGGATGGTTTTTGTATGACACGGTTTTGGCGGCGACGAGTACGGTACGTGGATTTGGCACGGATGTGACTTTTACGTCGGACGGGGACCTTGTGGTGTCGTCATCGGACGGCAATATATATGTTTATGATTTTGTGAGTTTGGCACCGAAGGTATCTGGGGGAGGGCTTGGTGATGGTACGGGAGACAGGTTATTTGGAGGAGATGGGGATGATATTTTGAGGTCTGGTACGGGAGCGGATGTCTTGGATGGGGGTAGTGGTACGGACGAGGTATTTTATGCGGACTATTCTGCTAATTATAGTTTTGTGTCGCGTGGTCATGTCCTTGAGGTGACGATAAACGGTGTGACGGACAGGCTGTATAATATTGAGCGTATAAAGTTTTTGGATAAGACGTTTGAGTTGGAGAAGGGCACGGCATCTGGTTCTGTTGTGGAGACGGTGGGATTGAAGTTGAAGTTGCCTGCGGTGACGGATGTGACGCTTCCTGTTGCATCTTCGAAGAGTGCGAGTGTGACTAAGGATAGTGTGATGGTGAAGGTGACGCCATCTGAGGGAGGACGTATGTATGTGTTGGTTCGGGAAGAGGATGGGGGTCTTCCTAGCGTGATGGATGTGGTGATAGACGGCGAGGAGGTTTTGGTGGTGGGAGGTACGATGAAGACGTTGACGGTGGATGGATTGAGTTCTGGAACTGATTATGTGCCGTATGTGGTTTTGGAGGATGGTAGTGGTAATTTTTCTGGGGTGATAGCAGTGGAGACTGAGGTGACGACGGGAGCGAGTGTGTTGTCGAATTTGGGTTCGACGAAGTTTGGGAGTTACCGTCATGAGGTAAGTTTTGAGTTGGATGGGGATGGATTTGTGTACTATGCGTATAAGTTGTCTGGAAGCAAGCCTGGAGCAGCGGAGATGAGGAGTGGTCCTTCGGGTTCTTCGTTATCTGGGGTGACGTGGGTTGCCGACGGTGGTGTTTCGCACAAGATATACTTGCCGTCTTTGGGAGCGGGCAAGGTGTATGTGATGAGTGATGGAGAGGGTGTAGTGCATGAGGTGGAGGTGTCTTCTTCGTGGGTGGATGATGAGATGTGGGGATTATCGTTTGGTTCTGATTTTCTAGGATAAATTTTTTTTATGAGGATTATAAGTGATTGGTGGTTGGGGGTAACGGAGCGAGATCTTTATACGTTATTTGAAACGCGACGTTATGAGGGTAAGAATTATTATCTGAGTTTGCATAAGGATCCGCGTACGGATTTTGGGACACCGATAACGATAAGCTATGGATTTGCGACGAAGGGTCTTTTTTCGGATGGATTTGGTCGTGCGCGTTCTGCGTTGGGCAAGAGTGCGGTTCCCTTGGAGTTTACGCTTGAGCAGCGCGTGGAGATGCGTAAGATTCTTGATGAGGTAGCGTCGATGACGAACATTACCTTTGAGGAGAAGACGGGAAGTGATGCGGAAGTGGGTTCAGCGGATTATCTTTTTATGACTGGGAAGGGGGATTTGGCGTATGGAGGAGCGGTATATAGGGATCACCGTGTCCTGATAATGAATGAGGTGGTTAGGGGTTCTCCGATTAATGGACAAGTTCATGGTTACATATTGGCCCACGAGTTGGGTCATGTATTAGGATTTGCTCATACGAGTGATGCGCCGTCTTTGCCTGCTCGGAAGTTGACGAAGACGAATTCGGTGATGGGTGGAGCAAGTTTTATGTTGTCGTTGTATGTTCGTGATTTAGGTGGAGATAAGTTTTCGATGGTGAAACGTTATTCGTCGAATATGCAGCACCTTGATGTTCTTGGATTGCTGGCGACGTATGGTCCGAACGATGCCCGTAGGGGGGATGACGTATATAATTTTCAGGATGCGTTGGACAGGGAGTCGGTGACGTTGGGTCTTCAGAGGGTTCTGACGGATCCCGGGGGTGTGGACACATTTGAGGGTTCGTCATCGCGTCCGAATTGGATTGATTTGGATCCTGGTTCGTGGAGTGATTTGGGCTATGGTTACAGTATATGGTTATCGAAGGCGAGTGGTTTGCAAACGGCGACTAAAGATTATTTGGAGCGTGTGTACAAGGGTAAGTATAACGTGTTGCTAGCCCTTGGCACGGACATGGAGAATGCGAAGGGTGGGAGTGAGGATGATTATTTGGGGGGCAATGAGTGGGACAATCTGTTGGAGGGTTTGGGAGGGGATGATGAGTTGCGAGGTTATGGGGGCACTGATCGTCTTTTTGGGGGAGGAGGGGATGATGTCTTGGAGGGTGGTTCCGGATGGGATGAGCTTGACGGG
>CAKMZR010000205.1 GCA_929200455.1 uncultured Alphaproteobacteria bacterium
GTGCACACCTATACTGTGTGGGCGTGGGTGGATTATTTTTTTTTGAGTAGATGAAGAGGAAGGAAGCGGTTATGGAGAAGAGTGAGAGGACTCATTTTGACAGTGAGGATTTGCATAGGGGTGAGAGGGGTGAACTTTTTGGGGCTCTTTCTCCACGTCTTCCGGGTTATCCGATAAGGATGCTGGATAGGATTTTGGATGTAAGCGATGAGGGGGGAGAGTATGGTAAGGGCTATGCGGTTGCAGAGTTTGACGTGAAGAAAGATGCGTGGTTTTTTGAGACTCATTTTGCGGGAGACCCTGTGATGCCTGGCTGTTTGGGCGTGGATGGCTTGTGGCAGTTGTTAGGTTTTTACTTGGCGTGGATGGGATTTGAAGGCAAGGGTCGTGCCTTTGGAGTGGGTGAGGTTAAATTTAAGAATCAGGTATTACCGGATGTGAAGCTTTTGAGGTTTAGGATAGACATTCGCCGTCTGGTGAGTCGTCCTATGGTTTTGGGAATAGCGCGCGGTTTATTGGAGATAGACGGTGAATTTGGGACTTCTGCACAGGATTTGCGGGTGGGACTTTTGCCTGTTTGAGCGTTATGAAAGATTGAATTTGGAGTAAGAGAGAAGAAGATGAGAAGAGTAGTGATAACGGGAATGGGCATAGTGGGCAGTATAGGGAACAATGTGGAAGAGACGGTGGCGTCGTTGCGCGAGGGTCGTTCCGGCATTACGAAGCGTGAAGACTTTGAGGAGCATGGGATGCGTTCGCATGTGGGAGGAGTTCCTGATATTGATGTGCGTGATTATGTGGAGAAGAAGGTCCTTCGTTTTATGGGAGATGGCGTGGCGTACAATGCGATAGCGATGGAGGAAGCCCTGAAGTCATCGGGTCTTGAGGAAAGGGAGGTGAAGGATGAGAGGACGGGTTTGGTGATGGGTTCTGGAGGGCCTTCGACCTTGAATGTGTACAATGCCCATAATTTGGTGCGGAATTCTGGTGAGAAGGGTTCGAGGAGGGTTTCGCCCTTTATGGTGCCGCGCGTGATGTCGTCGACGAATTCTGCGGTTTTGGCGACTCATTACGGGATACGGGGCGTGAATTATTCGTTGACGTCGGCGTGTGCGACGAGTGCACATTGTATTGGTCATGCGGCGGAATTGATTCAGATGAACAAGCAGGATGTTATTTTTGCGGGAGGCGGTGAGGAGTTGTCGTGGACGATGGCGATATTTTTTGATGCGATGCAGGCTTTGTCGTCGCAGCACAATGAGGATCCGCCGAAGGCGTCACGCCCGTTTGATGAGAGTCGGGATGGATTTGTGATTGCGGGGGGAGGTGGCGTTGTGGTTGTGGAGGAGTATGAGCGTGCGAAGGCTCGCGGAGCTACGATTATAGCGGAGTTGGTGGGGTATGGGACGACTTCGGACGGTTATGATATGGTTCAGCCGTCTGGGGACGGAGCGGTACGTTGTATGAAGATGGCGATGGCGGGAAGGGGAGATGGTCGTACTTATGACGATGTGAATTATGTGAACGCACATGGAACGTCGACTCCGGTGGGGGACGAGCGAGAGTTGGAAGCGGTTTCTCAAGTTTTTTCGGGTGATCATGTTCCTTATTTGAGTTCGACGAAATCTTTGACGGGACATTCTCTGGGAGCGGCGGGTGTTCAGGAGGCGATTTACACATTGATTATGCAGAGGGATGGGTTTATATCGCCGACGATAAACCTTGAAAGCAGGATGGCGACGGAGAAGCGTGTACCTGTGGTAGGGGAATTGATGGAAGACGTAGATTTGGGCTTGGTGATGTCGAATAGTTTTGGCTTTGGCGGCACGAATGCGAGTCTTTTGTTTTCGAAGGAGGTTGTTTGATTTTGAGGGAGGATGAGAGGATGATGTTTTCGGGGAAGAGGGGGGTAGTGATGGGATTTGCGAGTGTTCAGTCGATAGCGTGGCGGATATCGGAGGCGTTGTTAATGTCTGGAGCTGAGGTTGGATTTGCGTGTCAGGGAGAGATGCAGGCTGAGAGGTGTCGAGATGTTTTGGCGAAGGAGGGATTTGGTGGTTGTCCTGTGTGGTCGTGTGATGTGGAGAATGATGAGGAGATAGAGTCTTTGTTTCGTTCTGTGGGGGAGGAGTGGGGAGAGATAGATTTTGTGGTACATGCACTGGCGTTTACGGATCGCGAGGAGTTGAAGAATTTGTACATTGAGACGACGCGAGAGAATTTTGAGAAGACGTTATCTGTGTCTGCCTATTCGTTTACGCGTATAGCGTATGAGTCGAGTAAGGTGATGAAGGATGGGGGTAGTCTTTTGACGTTGTCGTATGTGGGTTCTAACCGTGTGGTGCATGGTTACAATGTGATGGGGGTTGCGAAGGCGGCATTGGAGGCGAGTGTGAGGTATTTGGCGTTTGACTTGGGGGGACGTGGTATCAGGGTGAATGCGATGTCGTCTGGTCCGATGAAGACGATAGCGGGCAGGGGAGTAGGCAATTCTCGATTTATATACCGCTGGCAGGGACGTCATTCGATAATGAAGAGGAACATGACGTCGTCGGATGTGGGAGGTTCTGCATTGTATTTGTTGTCTGATTTGTCGAAAGGGGTGACGGGAGAGGTCCATTATGTGGACGGAGGTTATCATATGGTTGGTTCTGTGGTGCCTTGAGCGTGAGGAGTGAGATGGTACGTAGTTTGAGGTTCATTTTCTTTTTATTATTTTTTTTGTATGGAGGATTTGTGCATGGAGAGGAGGGTGTGTTGCGTGGTTATACTCACCCTGACTTGCTGGTAGTAAAATTTTTTTCTGGAATAAGGGGAGCGGACTATGAATTGTTGGAGGGTTTGTGGAAGGATGGTGGTGGTATTCGTTATGAGGGAATTGGGGGAGAAGAGTATGTGGGTTTGGATGTGGTTATGGAC
>CAKMZR010000206.1 GCA_929200455.1 uncultured Alphaproteobacteria bacterium
AACTATACCTCACCGTGTCCCCAACATCCGCATCAACAGCCGCAAAAGTTCCCACCTCCTTGTCATTCTCCATCACGCTCACACGAGACAATAATCCCGCAGAAAATAACGGCGACTCATCCGCATCCGTCACCACCACCTCCAACTCATACTTCGACGTATCGTCTCCAGACTTCGCCACCACCGTCACAGAGTAAGTCTGCTTCGCTCCCTCAAAATCCGGCGCAGACTTAAAACTCAAAGAACCCGTTCGCGAATCAACCTCAAAAAGTGACGCGTCCGCTCCCTCCAAACTGTAAACCACGCCCCCATCCGGATCGCGCGCAAATATCGTTCCCACAGGCTTCGTGTTCTCTCGAACCTCAACACGCATCTGAAGTTCAGGCAAAAATACAGGTCCACCCTCCTCCTCATTCAATACCCTCACCTCAATACCATGCGATGATACCTGACCGTCAGATGACGTCGCCACCACTCGCACATTATAAACATTATCACCTCCATCATCCATCGGACTCTCATAGTCAGGCGACACCTTAAATCGTAACTCTCCATCTCCCGCTATCTCAAACAATCCCGCGTCCACTCCTCCCAAACTGTACTTCAACAATTCTCCACCATCACCATAACTCGCCGCAAAATTTCCTACCCCCTGCGTGTTCTCCTTCACATCCACCTTCCCCAAAGCATCCTCCCCAAAACTCGGAACCGAATCCAATACCATCACCCTCAACGACAACTCCGCGTCACCACCCTCATATCCATCACTCGCCCTCAACGTCACCTCATACACATTGTCTCCGTCCGCATCGCGCGCCAAATCATAATTCGGAATATCCCTAAATCGTAACACTCCACCCCGAAACTCAAACAAATCTCCATCCGCTCCACCCAAAACATACGTCAATCCATCCCCCTCATCACTATCCATCGCCTCAAACATTCCCACCTCCCGCTCTCCCTCATAAACTTCAGGCGTAACATCCAATCCCACATCAAACATAGGCGCACTGTTCCAAGAAGGACGCGACGGCTCATCTCCCACCGTCACCATCACGTCTTGCGTCGCCATCTCTCCTCCCAAAGTCGCAACCACCGTCAATTCATACACATTGTCCTTGCCATCATCCCCAGGAGACTCGTAATCCGGTGCAGCCTTAAACACCAACTTACCCTCAGAAGATATCTCAAATAATCCCGCATCCATACCCGTCAAACTATACGACACTCCACCCAAGCCCACGTCATAGTTGCCCACAAACTTCTCTCCCTCGCGAACACGCTGATCCGTGCCTCCAGAAAATGATAATGAAACATCCTCAACCGTCACCATCAAGACATGCGTCATCGTCTCCGCACCCGCATCCGTCCCAGACATCGCCGTCACCGTCACGTCATACACATTGTCCGTATCCGAATCTCCAGGGGCCTCAAAATCCGGTGCAGCCTTAAAACTCAACACACCACCAGAAGAAATAGCAAATAATGCCACATCCGCTCCAGACAAACTATACGTCACCGCATCCCCATCCGAATCACGCGCCGCAAACGTTCCCACAGAAACCACTCCCTCCTTCACCGTCACAGCACCAGACAATCCCGTTCCAAAAGATAATCCTCCGCCGCTCTCGTCCACATCATCCACCAATACACTCACATCATGAAACGCCTTCTCTCCACCCAGCGTCGCCACCACCGTCACATTATACGTGTTCACCCCACCAGAACCCATCGGCGTCTCAAAGTCCGGGGCATCAATAAAACTCAACGCTCCCGTACTCGCATCCACCCTAAACAATGCCGCATCCACGCCCTCCAAACTGTACATAGAACCAGCAGACGCTCCATATGTACCCACCACCTTCACACCCTCGTTTATACGCGTCGTACTCAATGAACCTCCCGTAAATACAGGCCCCACATCCGTCACCTCAACAGCCACATCATGCCAAGTCCTCCCACCCTTCTCAGATACCGCAACCACCGTCAATTCATACGTATTGTCACCGTCCGCATCTCCCGCAGACTCGTAGTCCGGGGCAGACTTAAAACTCAAAACACCTCCAGACGTAATCGCAAACAGTCCCGCGTCCGATCCCCTCAACTCATACCTCACCGTCTCACCGTCCGCATCACTCGCCGCAAACGTTCCCACAGACGTCAAACCCTCACGCACACTCACCCGTGCTGACGCCCCCGAAAAGACAGGCACATTGTCATCCTCATTCGTCACCGTCACCATCAAAGCATGGGACACCGTCTCCGCTCCCGCGTCCGTGCCAGACATCGCTATCACCGTCACGTCATACACATTGTCAGTCCCCGAATCTCCAGGGGCCTCATAATCCGCCGCACGCTTAAAACTCAACATACCATCCGCAGAAATAGCAAATAAGGCCGCATCCACACCTCCCAAACTATACGTCACCGCATCACCCTCAGGATCACTCGCCGCAAAATCTCCCACCGCCAACACATTCTCCTTCACACTCACCTCAGAATCACGACCCACAAATGAAAGCATATCCAATCCCAATACATTCACCGTCACCTCATGCGTCACCGTCTTGCCACCAGACATCGCCTCAATCGTCACACTATACGCATTGTCCCCTCCAGCCCCCCGAGCAAAAATAGGAGCATCCTTAAAACTCAACATCCCATCATCAGAAATGGCGAACAATCCACCGTCCGATCCCCCCACGCTATACGTCACGCCACTCGGCTCTAACGCCGCAAAGGTTCCCACCGTCTCCATTCCCTCCGTAACATCCAAACTCGATGATGGCGTACCCTCAAACATAAGGGCCACGTCCGTCACAACCACACTCAACATATGCTCCGTAATACCCTTGTGACCATCTCCCGCCGTTATCGTCACCTCATATTCATTGT
>CAKMZR010000207.1 GCA_929200455.1 uncultured Alphaproteobacteria bacterium
CCCTTTGCTTCCCCCACCTTTTGTTCCCCCCACCCTTTTTCCCCCACTTCTTCCTCCATCCTCCCTTGTCGCAGGTCTCAGGAAAATGAAGATTTGAGGTTTTGGTGGAGGCGACGGGTACTGCCCCCGTGTCCGCTCCGCTTATTCCGCAAGTCCGTTTAGCATTATAGATGATAGCGAATCATCGGGGCCATGATAGCGTGGAGAGGAGGTTTAATCAATGGTTGTTATGCTTTGTGGACTTGAAAAAGATGGGAAGGGAGGAGTATGCGGAAGGTTGTGGACTGAGGTTCTGAGTGGAGGAGTTCGAGGGAGCCTCCGAGGTTGTGAACGATTTCCTGAGATAGAGGCAGTCCGAGTCCATTTCCGTCGTTTTTTGTGGAACCAGAGAAAGGTTGAAAGAGGTTTTCGAGTGCTTTTTTTGAGAATCCTTCGCCATTGTCGTGGTAGAGGATGACGAGGCATGGTTGTTGATTATTTTGGACGGGTGCGAGGGAGAGGCTTTGGCTGAGAGCGGGAGGGCATTGGTCGTATGAGGAGACGAGGGCATTGATGGTGATGGTGGAGGCGTGAGCTTGTTTGCTGTTGAGAGTGAGGTTATTGAGGACTCGTTGCATGTGGAGGGGGTCTGTATTGATGGAGATATTTTGGGGGATGTGTGAGGAGAAGTTGAGTTGGTGAGTTTCGAGGGAGTTGAGGAAGGAATTGAGGGATATCCATACGGTTTTGTAGGAGGGTTGTTGTTTGGCGAACGCCATGGTGGACGAGCAAAGTTCTACGGCTTTATTGAGGGTATCGAAGATTTGTTCTGTAGCTTTTTTGAATTCGTGGGCGGGTTTTTTTTGGTTGAGTCCGTCGATGAGCATGGAGACGGTGGCGATGATTCCTCTGAGGTCGTGATTAATTTTTGAGACGGAAGCGCCGATGGCGGCGAGTCTGTCTTGACGTTTGAGGGTATCTCGGACGTGATTTTGGAGGGAAGTGATTTCGTTGTGGATGAAGCCGATGTCATCATTTCTTTTTGAGGGGGAGAGGGCGAGGGAGTGGTCGAAGGGACGTTTTTTATAGATTCGGATGGAGTTTCCGAGGGCGTGTAGGGGTCGGGTGAGGAGGAAGTGGATGGTGACGATGAGGAAAGCGGCGACGAGGGAGGCGAGGAAGAGGGCATTGATGACGGCGTTTAGTAGGGTTTCTCTGAGTGAATCGCGGATGGGGCGTTCGTAGAGTAGGGCTTCGACGGTATTTCCTGAGCGGTTATTGTGTCCTTTTCCGATGATGCGGATGATGGTGTCATTATTTTCGAAGAGTGTATTGAAGCTGAGGGAGATTTGTTGGTAAAGGTTTTCTTGTTCGAGGAAGAAAGTTTTTTGAGGGATGGGGGGGAGTCCGACGGAGAGGGAGATATTGGAGGAGGGTGTTCTTGTGGAAAGGGCACGAGCCCCGACGAACTGGAGGATTTGTTCTGTTTTTTTTGCGTTTTGGGGGGAGTAAGCGACGAGGGCGATTTTTGCGTTGTCGATAATGCTCTGCATGATTTGGTAGCGGCTAGAGACGAGGGTGTAAGTGATGTTGATGGTGGTGAATATGAGGATGACGAAGAGGACGACGAGGTTGAGTTTTGTTTGGATGTTGGGGTTGAAGGCGGGCATGGTTAGGATTTATAATTTTTGAGCGGTGAGGGTTTCGGAGAAGGTTCCCATGTGGTTATGACATGCAAGAGCGGCATCACATAGGGTTGTGGCAAGGGCGGCACCGGAGGCTTCCCCGAGTCTGAGATTGAGGTCGAGGAGAGGAGATATATTGAGGGAGGAGAGGATTTGGGCGTGTCCCGGTTCTTGTGAGAGGTGGGCAACGCGGACGTGAGAGATGAGTTCGGGGTTGATGGCGTGGAGAATGGCAAGAGGCATGGAAGCGGCATATCCATCTGTGATGGTGGGAATACGGAGGATTCTGGCTTTGAGAATGGCACCTGTGAGGGCGACGAATTCGAATCCTCCGAGTCGTTGCAGGATTGAGATGGGTTTGGTGTGAGGGGGCAGGTTGAGGAAGGAGGGTGCGTGAAATTCGACGGCATTTTTTACGATGAGTGCTTTGTATTGTCGTTGTTCTTGAGAGATTCCGGTTCCTTTTCCGCACCATATGAGGGGGTCATCTGAGTTATTTTTGAAGTGGAGTGCGAAGGCGAGGGCGGCAGCGGCGGTGGTATTTCCGATTCCCATTTCGCCGAGGCAGAGGATGTCTGCGGATTCTGGGACACGTTTTGCGCCTTCGAGGAGGGCGAGGGAGAAGTTTTCGTCTGAGAGGGCGGGAGCTTTTGTGAAATCTTGAGAGGGTTCATCGAGGTTGAATGGGTGGACATCAAGCGAGATGTTGTAGAGTTGGCAGAGTTGATTTATGGCGGCTTTTTCGCGGGCGAAGTTGAGGATCATCTGATGGGTGACTTCTATGGGGAAAGCGGAGAGTTGGGGGTTTTGGGAGATGACGCCATGATTTCCTGCAAAGACGAGGGCGTGACGTTTTTTGAGTTGAGGTTTCGGATTTTTGTGCCATGCGGCGATCCAGAGGGCGATTTCTTCGAGTCGCCCGAGGGATCCTTGAGGTTTGAGGAGATCGTTTTGGTGGAGGCGGGCTTGATTTTCTGTGTCGTTGTGAGGGTGTGTGTCGAGGGCTTGATCGATGAGGGGGCGTATGGTGTCGAAGGGTGTGTCTTGGGAGGTCATGAGTTTTGGCTCTAGGGTTATGGGATGAAGGGGG
>CAKMZR010000208.1 GCA_929200455.1 uncultured Alphaproteobacteria bacterium
CGTCACCGCTATCCCACTGCCAAAATCAAGATACCTCTTGCCAGACCTGTCATATACCCAAACACCTTCCCCCCTCTCCACATCTATTATCGGCTCCGGATAGATCTCCATAAGACACGACTCCAAACTCTCTACGCTCTCTGTATCCATCTTCCTTCTCTTCCTCCAAAATCCTCAAAAACAAAACCCTCACACTCTAACCCATATCCTCACCCTAAGGCAACGGTTTCGGCCTCGACACATACCCACTCTTATAGTAACCAAGTCCCTCCCCATCCCTACTCCCCCCCGCCTCCACACGACCTATCACGATCTCATGATCTCCCGCCTCCAAAGTCCGATACCGCTCACACTCAAACCAAGCCACGCTCCCCTGCAAAAGCGGAACCCCCGTCTCCCCACTCTCCCACGAAATACCCTCAAACCTCTCCTCAAGACAACTGCGCGAAAACTTATCCGATACTTCCTTCTGATCCTCAGACAATACACTCACCCCAAAATAACGACACCTCCTAAAACAATCCAAAAGACGCGATGCCTCCGATATACACACCAACAAAAGAGGCGGATCAAGCGACACGCTCGTAAGAGAACTCACCGTCAATCCCACAGGAATATCTCCGTCCCCTCGCGTCGTCGTCACCGTCACTCCCGTCATAAATAATGACAACGCCCTTCTCAATTCTTCTTCCTTCATCCTCGTCCCTCATCCTCAATATCCCTAAATATAACAAAACCCCTTATACCCTATGTTTACATCATACATACGCCGTGCTACAATCTAAACATAGTAGGAAGTTTGCTCACTTGCAATCCACAAACAGAAACACAAAGCAAAAACTCTCTACAAAATGCCCACCTGAAAAGTTCCGGAGGAAAACATAACATGTTCGTAAAAACTGCCGTCAATCAATTCCTTAAGGCCCTAGATAAAATCAAATACGGAACCCTCACCCTCACGTCTCCAGATGGTCATACACGACACTTTCAAGGCAGTGAAGACGGTCCTTCCGCACACATGTTCGTCCACGACTGGAAATTTATCCCCCTCGTCATCCGTAAAGGTTCCGTCGGATTCGCTGAAGCCTACAGAGACAAAGTCGTCGACACAGACAACCTCCCAGAACTCCTCGACCTCATCCTCCAAAACGCACACATCTCAGACACTTACGCATACAGCAACTTCTTCAACCGTATCGCCTACGCCATACGCCTATTCCTCAAACCCAATAACCGTCAAAACAGTGCCGACAATATCCACAGCCACTACGATATCGGAAACAACTTCTATGAACTCTGGCTCGACAAATCAATGACCTACTCTTCCGCCCTCTTCAAATCCCAAAACGACCAATCTCTCGAAAGTGCCCAAAATCAAAAATATCAACGCATCCTCGACTCCATCGGAACTTCGGGATCACTACTCGAAATCGGGTGCGGATGGGGCGGATTCGCTGACGTCGCTACCCAAAAAAATGACTACCAATTCAAAGGCATCACCGTCTCCCAAAACCAACTCGAGTACGCTTCCCATCGCCTAAAATCTCGGGCCAGCATCGAATTCGAAGATTATCGCGACCAAAAAGGACTCTACGACACCATCGTCTCCATCGAAATGTTCGAAGCCGTCGGCGAGAAATTTTGGCCCACATACTTCCAAAAAATAAAAAATTCCCTCAAACCTCAAGGAACTGCCGTCATACAAACAATCTTCTCCACAGACGCCAATTTCGAAAACTACAAAAGAAGCAACGACTTCATCCGTCAATTCATCTTCCCCGGCGGACTCGTACCTTCCCCTTCCCGCTTCAAAGAAGAAATCGCAAAAGCAGAACTCAAAATTGTCGACTCCTTCTTCTTCGCAGAAAGCTATGCTCGAACCCTTTACGCATGGCTCAAAAACTTCGACAATGCCCTCCCTTCCGTGCGTGCTCTCGGTTTTGACGAACCCTTCATCCGAATCTGGCGACTCTACCTCGCTTCGTGTGCCGTACAGTTCGCCGCAAATGCAAACGATGTCGGACAAATTCAAATACAACATGCCTAACACCCCTCTCCACATCCTCATCACCGGAGGCACGGGCTTCGTCGGCACACAACTGCAAAAGCACCTCCAGAACCATCACGTCACCGTACTTTCACGAACCCCACGTCCTCAAAGCCGCTTCATCTCCTCCCTGCACGAGATCCAAGATAACAATCCCGTCGACATCGTCATCAACCTTACTGGGGCTCCCATCAGCAAACGATGGTCCGCCTCCTACAAAAAGACCCTCTTCGAAAGCCGTGTCCAATCCACTGAACATCTCGTCTCTTGGATGGAAAAACAAAAATCTCCCCCCTCACTCTTCATCAGTGCTTCCGCTATAGGCTATTACGGTTCCAGAAAAGACGACACGCTCCTCACCGAAGACTCTCCTCCCATAGACGACTTCACGCACCAACTCTGCCAAGCTTGGGAAGAAGCCGCACTCCAAGCACAACAACTCAATATTCGCACATGCATACTCCGCCTTGGCGTCGTGCTTGGAGAAAATGGCGGTATCCTTGCTCAACTCAAAATGCCCTTCTCCCTCGGATTCGGCGGACGCATCGGCAATGGCCGGCAAATCCTTTCTTGGATCGCCATGTATGACCTCATGCGGCTGTTCCTGTTCCTCATCAATACGCCCGAACTCTCCGGCACCTTCAACGCAACCGC
>CAKMZR010000209.1 GCA_929200455.1 uncultured Alphaproteobacteria bacterium
ACCCCCCTCATCCATCGTCACCGATAACGAAATCTCAGAACCCTTCACACTTATATTCGTCAAATCACTCAAACTCGGCAAGACATCATCCACCCCATACACCACAAACTTCGTACCCTCAATGCCACTCGTGCCAGACTCACTCTTATAGTCAACCTCATATTCCTTGTCGTAAAACTCCAACTTCTCCACTCCGTACAAACGATCCTCAGAACCCCCTCGCCTCACCACTATCAACTTTCCCTTGCCACTCAAATTATAATCTCCCACCTTCCCGTCATACACCACCACATCCGTTCCCAAACCACCGTCCAAGACATCCGAGCCAGAACCCGCGTAAAGCCTATCATCTCCACTTCCTCCCCATACCCGATCTCCTACCCCGTCACCTCCTCCCCTATCTCCCAAACCAAAATCATCAAAACTATACAGCCACACATCCCCAGAACCATCTCCCACCTTCAAATCCCCATCACTCTCAAATAATACCTTCTTACCAAAATCCGTCAATCCATCCTCAGGCTTCTCCAACACATCTTGCAAAATCCAACCACGCATTCCTCGATTCTCATACACATACACACGATTGCCTCCAGGGGCTCCCACCGCCAAATACTCACGTCCTCCAACACTCTTCAACGATAACGATTCCCCAAAACGATCATCAGACGTCACCGTCTTATCCAATAAAAATCCCTCCTGAATCCACTTGCCAAACTTAACTCCATGCGTGTCAAACTCTCCATAACGGAAAATCTCTACCAATCCCGAGGAATCCTTCCACACATCAGAATATGAAGACGGCTTCTCCAAATACTTCTTCCTATCCACATCCGTCGTAATCGCTACAACATCTCCATCAAGAACCACCGACGAACCCCACGTCGTCGCGTCACGACGCCACACTCCCGGTGCCACCAATCCACTCGGGTTATTATCATAGCCCTGAACAGGCGTGCCCTTCGCCTGAATCCGTACATACGACTCTCTCCCATCGCCTGCCAAAAAAACCTTCCACTTACTATTCTCCAGATTCTGAGCCGATATACTTCCCAAACTCTCGTAACCTATCTTCGTACCCCACACCTTCCCCACAGACTTTATGCTCCCTCCCAGTTCGTCAGACCCCTCTCCCCCCAACAATACATCACTTCCTCCCCCTCCCGCCAACACATCATCTCCAGTACCCCCACGCAAAATATCTCCAAAAGAACTTCCCACCACTCCCTCTATGTCCAACAAGCGATCCTCATAAAAATCACCCCTCTCAAAACCCAACCCATCCGCCAACGAGACATCAACTCCACGCAAAGAATCACTATAGTCCACCACATCCTTACCCGCTCCTCCATCCAACAAATCAGAACCCGCTCCCCCCAAAAGATAATCATTTCCCGCTCCTCCTCGCAACTCATCACTTCCACCTCCCCCTTCAAGACGATCATCTCCTCCCTCTCCCAAAAGGCGATTCGCCAAAATATTACCCCGCAATTCATCATCCTCGCTCCCTCCCTTCGCATGCTCCAACCAACTCCCCATGTCCACCACAAGATTATACTCTCCCTTGTAAATCCGTGAAAGATCCTCCTTGTTCACCTTCCCGTCCTCACCACCAAAATTACTAATAGAACCTCCCCTCGCCCTGCTCAACCATAAATCATGTCCATAGCCCACATCACTGTACTTTCCAGAACCCAAGTCTAGCCTGTTCGACCTCGTCCCATGTCCCAATACCGTATCCTCCCCACCACTATCCGACAATACCTCCTGCATCCCTCCTCGATCCGCATCTTTCGACCACATACTCCCCGCATCATACTCCGTCTTCCCATCAGACCAACTCCCCCGACCATACACCTTCTGCAACGCAAGCCTATCCAACGTCTGAAACGTCTTCGCATACCGAACATCAAGAACCGCTTGACCCGCATCATCAAGCTTCAAAATCCTATTCACCGTCAATCCATTGTACGACATCACCATCGTCGAACCCGATAAACGATTATCATCACCGCTCATCACCGTACCCGCAGGATCCCCATCCACAGAATCATGAGGATGCTTCAACCCCAACGCATGTCCTATCTCGTGTATCAACGTACGGTACATCTTACCCCCACGCTCATACTCACTCGCCGCTACCGCCGACGACGTCGCCGCGTCCTTGTTGTTCAAAAATACCGTACCCCACTCAGAATTACGACCCTGAACATCCCGGTACGTCGGCAATATGCCTATCCCCAATAACGTAGAATCCAAATTCGCCGTGCCAAAATATACATCCGTATCGTCTCCAGACTCTTCCCTAAAGTTAATCGACGTCCACTTCCCTATATCCGCCAAAATATCACGTGCAGCCTGCTTCTGTGCCTCCGTAAACTCTTTCCGATTCGGATCACTCTTGCTCACCTTGCTCGCACCATCACTGAAAACTTTACCCGCTCGCTTGCTCGAATCATCCAAGTCTGACTGAGTCGCAAATGAAAAACTCAATGTCACACTGCTTCCCAAGTCGGACGGCGTATCATACCAGCTCCTCTCATAATAAGAACCCTGATACACTATGCTCTTCGGAGCCAAGTACTTCACATCATCGTAACTCAAACTCCGCATCATCAAGCTTCAAAATCCTATTCACCGTCAATCCATTG
>CAKMZR010000210.1 GCA_929200455.1 uncultured Alphaproteobacteria bacterium
GTGTCGAAAGGTGTGTCTTGGGAGGTCATGAGTTTTGGCTCTAGGGTTATGGGATGAAGGGGGAGATGAGGTTTTGATAGATATTTTTGATGACATCGTGGGGTCGATGGCGTCCGTCTTTGAGTACGGCGGCGGCTTTGTCGAGGGAATCTTGGGACGGAATCTGAGGGGCTACGACGTAGCCGGCTTTTTGGAGGTCTTTGATGACGGTCCGTGCTTGTTTGTGATAGCTTTCGAAGAAGAGGGACTTGTCGGAGCGTTGGATGGCACCGGAGATGGTATTGAGGATGTGCTGAGAAGTCTTTTGGTTCATTGAAGGGCGGTGTTCTGGATGGTGGCGTGTGGCGTTCCTGAGTGGTGGCGTTCTTGAGGGGAAGCCGGTGGTATTTTTGGCTGGTGGGAAAGGGTGCGGGAGGTCTAGACTTGAGGTTCTATAATACAGCCATGCCGTTTTTCATGCAAGGATAAGGAAGAGAGGATGGATTGGACGAGGGTGTGAGAGGGAGGAGTGGGAGGGGAGGCGTCATGTTTATGGCCTGGGAATGCGTTGAGGAAAAGTTGAGTTTTCATGGGAGGTGGTGAGATGAGGTTGATGCGAAGGGAGAGATTTTTGTGTTCTTGAGCGTAGGTGCAGACGAGGGTTTCGAGAGCTTTTTTGCTGGCTTGGTATGCACCGAAGAAGGATGATTTGCGACCGAGTGTGCATGTGACGAAGGCTACGCGGGCATTTTGGGTTTGGAGGAGGAGGGGATGGGCAAGGCGGATGAGTTGTTGATTGGCAAAGAAGTTGACGTTCATGGTGTGGAAGACGTCTTGGTTGTCGGCGTGTGTGAGGGGAGAGAGGTTTCCAAGGACGGCGGCGGCGGAGAATAGGATATTGATATGTCCGAAGCGTTGATGGATTCCGCCGATGAGTCCGTCGATATTTTCGGGTTGAGAGAGGTCGAGAGGGGCGAGGGTGAGGGAGCCTTTGAGGGGGTTTTTGGTGGCGTTGACGAGGTCATCGAGTTCTTCGAGGTTTCCGCGTGACTTGGAGACGGCGATGACGTGAGCCCCTTTGAGGACGAGTTCTTGGGCGATGGCACACCCGAGTCCTTGGCCGGCACCGGTGACGAGGGCGATTTTTTGACGGAAATCGGTATTTGGGGACATGTTTTAGGTGTTGGGAGCGGGGGGAGGTACTCTTTGCAAAAGAGCGGTATCTGTGGAGGATGTGAGGTTATTGTCGAAGTCGTAGAGTGCGGTGGGATAGTCTCCGGAGAAGAAGTGGTCTGTGAAGGCTGGATTTTTTGGGTCTCGTTCCGGGACGCCGAGGGCGCGATAGAGTCCGTCGAGGGAGAGGTAGGCGAGGGAATCGACTCCGAGGTGTTTTGAGAGTTGGGAGATGAAGTCTTTTTGGTGAGATTCTGCGGCGGGAAGGTCATCTGTGGGTGAGATATTGATTCCGTAGAAGCAGGGGAATCGGACAGGGGGAGAGGCGATTCGGAGGTGGATGGCGGCGACGCCTGCTTCGCGGAGAAAGGGGATGATTTTTCTGGAGGTGGTTCCCCGTACGAGGCTATCGTCGACGAGGATGATTCGTTTTCCTTTGACGGCGTCGACATTGGGGCTGTGTTTGAGTCGGACTCCGAGGCCGCGTATGTGGGAGGAGGGTTCGATGAAGGTGCGTCCGACGTAGTGGTTGCGGACGATTCCGAGGTCGAAGGGTATATTGAGTTCTCGGGCGAGGCCGATGGCGGCGGGATTCCCCGAGTCGGGAATGGGCACGACGAGGTCTGCTTCGATTCCATGTTCGATGGCGAGTTCTTTTCCGATTTGGCATCGGGTGGTATAGATGGGTCTTCCGTCGAAGGAGCTGTCTGGGCGGGAGAAGTAGACATATTCGAAGAGGCAAGGTCGTGTATAGGGTTGACGGTTTTCCATGATGATGCTGTGAATTTGGCATTTTTGTTGTTGGTCTTGGGAGATGAAGACGACTTCCCCTCGTTCGATTTCTCGGATGAAGTCGGCCCCGATCATGTTGAGGGCGCAAGTTTCGGAAGCGAGGATGTATGATTCGCCGAGTTTTCCGAGGACGAGGGGCCGAATCCCCCAAGGGTCGCGTGCACCGATGAGGGCATCTTCTGTGAGCATGATGAGGGCGAAAGCGCCTGTGACGGTATTGAGTGCTTGTAGGATACGTTCGCGAATGGATCCTGAGGAAGTGGACATGAGATGGATGAGGGATTCGGTATCGCCTGTGGAGGAGAAGACGGATCCTTTTTGGATGAGGTTGCGTCGGATTTCGAGAGCGTTTGTGAAATTTCCGTTGTGTGCGACGGCACATCCACCGAATTCCATTTCTGCGAAGAGGGGTTGGATATTGTCGAGGGTGGAAGCTCCGGTGGTGGAGTATCGGTTGTGGCCGATGGCGGATCGTCCTTTGAGGGCGCGAATGACGTCTGGATCGGAGAAGGAATCGCCGACACGGCCTTTGGCTCTATGGGCGTGGAAGTGGGGTTCTTGGTAGCTGACGATTCCGGTGGCTTCTTGCCCTCTATGTTGGAGAGCGTGGAGTCCGAGGGCGACGTAAGCGGCGGCGTCGTCGCTATTCCATATGCCGAAGACGCCACATTCTTCGCGGTAGA
>CAKMZR010000211.1 GCA_929200455.1 uncultured Alphaproteobacteria bacterium
AACCTCTCTCCTTTGCCAGAAAATCCTCCACACACTGTTCATTAAAAACCGTCCTTACGTCCCACATCCCCTTCCACCCATCAAAAAAACCCGCTTCCCTATTCTTTGGGAGAGCGGGTTTTTGCTGTCCATACCATGCTTCCCTTAAACGCTCCTCCGCTTCCAAAGGGAGCGGGCATCAGACGTCCATAAAGACAAAAAGACAACCTCCCTCCCCCTTGCCAGAAAATCCCTCACACACCGTTCATTAAAAAAACCCGCTTCCCTCTTTTTGGGAAGAGCGGGTTTTTGCTTGTCCATCCCATGCTTCCCTTAAACGCTCTCCTCCGCTTCCAAAGAGAACGGGCTTCTAACATCCATAGAGACCCAAAATCGTCCTTACGTCCCATCCCCTTCAATAACCATCAAAAAACCCGCTTCCCTCTTTTTGGGAGGAGCGGGTTTTTGCTGTCCATACCATGCTTCCCTTAAACGCTCACCTCCACTCCAAAGGGAGCAGGCTTCTAACATCCATAGAGACCCAAAAACCCTCCTTACGTCCCATCCTCCCCCACCCATCAAAAAACCCGCTCACCTCTCTTCAGAGGGAGCGGGTTTCTGACGTCCTTGCAGACTACAAAGACAAAGAATCTACATTCCCATGCCGCCCATGCCACCCATTCCCCCCATGCCGCCCATATCAGGAGCTCCGCCACCCGCAGATTTCGGCTCAGGCTTCTCAGACACAACCGCTTCCGTCGTTATCAAAAGACCCGCAACAGATGCCGCGTCTTGAAGAGCCGTGCGGACAACTTTCGCCGGATCAATAATTCCCGACTTCACCATATCCACAAAATTACCATTCTGTGCATCATAACCCCAGCTGCTGTCTTTCGACTCCAACATCTTGCCAACAATCACAGCGCCATCTGCTCCTGCGTTGTCCGCAATCTGACGAACCGGAGCTGTCACTGCACGGCGGATAATATCAATACCTACTCGCTGATCATCGTTTTCCGGCTTGCACGCATCCAAACCAGAACGACTATACAAAAGAGACGCCCCACCTCCAGGAACTATACCTTCCTCAACAGCCGCACGAGTCGCATGAAGAGAATCGTCCACACGATCCTTACGCTCCTTCACTTCAACTTCCGTCGCTCCACCCACACGAATAACCGCAACGCCTCCAGACAACTTCGCCAAACGCTCTTGCAACTTCTCACGATCATAGTCAGATGTCGTTTCCTCAACTTGAGCCCGAATCTGATCACAACGGGCCGTAATCGCTCCCTTGTCTCCAGAACCGTCAATCACAGTCGTGTCCTCTTTCGTAATACGAATACGCTTTGCAGAACCCAGCATCTCAAGTTTCACATTCTCAAGCTTAATACCCAAGTCTTCCGAAACAACTTCTCCACCCGTCAGTACCGCTATATCTTGCAACATAGCCTTACGACGATCTCCAAAACCAGGAGCCTTCACCGCCGCAACCTTCAAGCCGCCTCGCAACTTGTTCACAACCAATGTCGCCAAAGCTTCACCCTCAACGTCTTCGGCTATAATCACCAACGGACGGCTGCTCTGTGCCACAGCTTCCAAAATCGGCAACATCGTCTGCAAACTCGAAAGCTTCTTCTCATGCAACAAAATATACGGATTTTCAAGCTCAGTCAGCATCTTGTCCGCATTCGTCACAAAATATGGACTCAAATATCCACGATCAAACTGCATCCCCTCAACCACCTCAAGATCCGTTTCCAAGCCTTTCGCCTCTTCCACCGTAATCACACCCTCGTTCCCCACTCGCTCCATGGCTTCCGCTATCAAAGCACCTATCTCCGTCTCCCCATTCGCAGAAATCGTTCCCACCTGCGCAATGTCAGAACTTCCCTTCACCGCCTTCGCTGAACTCGATATACTCGACACCACACTTTCAACCGCCATGTCTATACCACGCTTCAAATCCATCGGATTCAATCCCGCCGCTACCGCCTTCATCCCCTCGTTCACTATCGATTGCGCCAAAACCGTCGCCGTCGTCGTTCCGTCTCCCGCTACATCATTCGTCTTGCTCGCCACTTCCCTCAGCATCTGCGCTCCCATGTTCTCCACACGATCAGGCAACTCAATCTCCTTCGCTACCGTCACTCCATCCTTCGTAATACGTGGAGCTCCAAACGACTTCTCCAATACCACATTACGACCCTTCGGACCCAACGTCACTCGAACCGCATTCGCCAACGTGTTCACCCCTTCAAGGATCTTCGTCCTCGCATTCACAGAAAAACTCACTTCCTTAGCACTCATGGTCTTCTTCCTCCATATCTAACAATTCACAAACCTACGCCAAAGCTATTCTCACTCCGACTATACATAACACCCTCCCCGTACCCAATCCCTACCCCACCCAATCCCAGTCCTACCCCGTCATCACACCCATAATATCCTGCTCCTTCATAATCAAATAGTCCTCGCCGTCAACCTTAACTTCCGTTCCAGACCACTTACCAAAAAGGACAACATCTCCCACCTTCACGTCTAGAGAACGAACCTCGCCCTTCTCATTCACATGACCATTACCCACCGCCAATATCTTGCCCTGCATAGGCTTCTCTTGCGC
>CAKMZR010000212.1:0-1308 GCA_929200455.1 uncultured Alphaproteobacteria bacterium
GGTGTGGGGGAAGAAGCTGGGGTGGGTTGAAGAAGCTGGGGTGGGTTGAAGAAGCTGGGGTGGGTTAAAGAAGCGGGTGTGGGTTAAAGAAGCGGGTGTGGGTTAAAGAAGCGGGTGTGGATTTAACTCTCTATTAACTAGCAAAGTTGAGGCGATGATACAATTCCTAAGCAATTTTTTCTCTAAGATAAAACGAGGATTCTTTTCCTCTTTTCTGATAACCGCCCTCTCGCTTGTCGGTGCGGATTCTGCACGAGCAGAAACGACAAAAGCGGAAGTCATTCATTTGGAGTTGAAGGACGGTACGGTGGTGATTCGTCCCTTGCCAGAAGTGGCCCCCCGCCACGTGGAAAGGATTCTGACTCTTGTGAAAGAGGGATTTTACGACGGTATAGTCTTCCATAGGGTCATAGAGGGATTTATGGCACAAACGGGGGATCCGACGGGAACGGGAGCGGGGGGAAGCGGAGTGAATCTTCAAGCGGAGTTTTCGGACAAGCCGCACAAAAGAGGGATAGTCTCGATGGCGAGAGCCTCAAGCCCCCATTCAGCGGACAGTCAATTTTTTATTATGTTGGCAGACGCCCCCTATCTTGACGGTCAATACACGGTATGGGGAGAAGTGATAGAGGGCATGGAGCATGTGGATCGCATAAAGAAGGGGGAAACCCACAACAATGGTGCGGTGAATGACCCGGATAAGATTATCAAAATGACAGTGCAAGGCGGTGCGGACAACTAGAAAAGGTCTGTGAAGGTTGGAGGGTATGGTGTTGGGGTGCGAGAGAAGGGGGTGCGAGGGGGGATGAGGGAAAGTGAGGGTTTTGGGGGTGCGGTTAGGAAGAGGGCGGGGTTGAGAGGGCTTGGAGTTTTTGGGCAAGCTTGTCGAAAGCGTGTTTGCGATGGCTTATGGCGTTTTTTGTGTCTTCTCCAAGGGAAGCAAAGGTCTGAGAATAGTTTTGAGGAATAAAAATGGGGTCGTAACCGAAGCCGTGTTTTTCGGAAGAGATTTCGTGGGCGATGAAGCCTTCGATTGTTCCTGTGAACACCCACTCTTTTGGTTTTTCCGGGGGTGAGGAAGAGTGTGAAGAAGAGTGTGAAGAAGGGTGTGAGGAAGGGGATGCATCAGGAGGAGCAACAAGGGCGAGAGCACAGACAAAACGTGCTTTGCGGTCTTGTTTTTCGGGAAATTTTTCGAGCGTTTTGAGGAGGTATTGCATGGCCTTGTGGAAGCCACCTTTTTGGTCTGCGAGTCGGGCGGAATGGATGCCGGGTTCTTGGTTGAGGGCATCGATCTCGAGGCCGGAA
>CAKMZR010000212.1:1318-2553 GCA_929200455.1 uncultured Alphaproteobacteria bacterium
TGCGAGGGCCCAAAGGGAGCTGACCCGCAGGGCGTGTCGTGCTTTGATGAGGGCATTTTCTTCAAAGCTGTGGCCGTTTTCTTCGGGGACGACACTGGAAAAGCTGGCGACGGGGATGATGTTTTGGCAGTAGGGAGCGAGAAGCAAAGAGATTTCGCGAATTTTTCCGATGTTATGGCTCGCGACAACGAGGGAAGGTAAGGGGGGTGAAGAGGTATTCATGCGAAGCGGGTGGGGGATGAGAGGGTGTGGGGAGGAGGGGTGAGAGAGAGGGTGATTTAGGAAGAATCGAGGCAAAGTTTTTGGGCGGAGAAAATATCTTGCGAGGCTTTTTTTGCGAGTTCGTATATGCGGAGGAATTGGGCATGTTCGAGAGGTTTGCTTTCTGCGGAGAGTTGGAATTCGACGATATTTCCTTCTTGGGTGAGGATGACGGTGGCGTCGGTGTCTGCGCGAGAATCTTCGCTGTAATCGAGGTCGACAAGGAGTTGTCCTTCTACGAGTCCGACGGAAACGGCGGCGATGTGATGAGAGAGGGGAGAGGCGGGCAGGAGTCCCGAGCTGACGAGTCGATTGAGGGCTTGTTGCAGGGCGACGAAGGCACCATTGAGGGAGGTTTGTCGTGTTCCGCCGTCTGCGACGAGGACGTCGCAATCGAGGATGAACTGACGTTTTCCGAGGGCGTGAAGGTTGGTGACGGCGCGTAAGGATCGTCCGATGAGTCGTTGGATTTCGAGGGTGCGTCCTGAAGAAGCGGTATTTTGCCGACGATTTCGGGAGTGAGTGGCTCTGGGGAGCATATTGTATTCTGCGGTGATCCATCCTTGTTGGCTGTCTCTGAGGAAGGGGGGAACGTTTTCTTCTAGGGAGGCGGTACAAAGGACGTGGGTTCTTCCGAATTTGGCGGATACGCCGCCTTCTGCGTAGGTGTCGTCTAGGATTTCAAGGACGAGGGGGCGTATGGTTTCGGCGTTGCGATTGTAGGAGCGATTGTTCATGGGGAAAAGTCTTTCGAGAAAGAAGGATGGGTTTTGTGCCACGGACACGAAAAGGAAGTTGAGAGGCTTGGAGAGGTTTGCGGCTGTAATGTGTTTGTGGGGAAAAGGTTTGGGGTTGAGAGGCTTGGGAGAAGGCTTGGGGCTGTGAGGTCTTGGGAGAAGGTTTGGGGTTGAGGGGGAGAAGAGGAAGGAGAAGTCTTAGGATTTGGGAGGGTTTTTGTTTTATTGCATAGCGGT
>CAKMZR010000213.1 GCA_929200455.1 uncultured Alphaproteobacteria bacterium
ACATATACGCGCCGGACTCAAAGCCATATACCTCTCAGGGTGGCAAGTCGCCGCTGACGCCAACCTCTCAGGACAAGTCTATCCAGACCAAAGCCTCTACCCCTCAAACTCCGTGCCCAGCATCGTACACCGAATCAATTCCGCCTTCAGAAGAGCCGACCAAATCCAAACCATGGAACAAAGATTAGGCGAACCCTCCACAGACCTCGACTTCTTCGCTCCCATCGTCGCCGATGCAGAGTCCGGATTCGGAGGTCCTCTCAACGTCTTCGAACTCATGAAATCCATGATCGAAGCCGGAGCCGCCGGTGTCCACTTCGAAGACCAACTCTCATCAGAAAAAAAATGTGGTCACATGGGCGGAAAAGTACTCGTACCCACCGCCTCCATGATCAAAACACTCAATGCCGCACGTCTCGCAAGCGACGTCATGGGAGTCCCCACCCTCATACTCGCACGAACTGACGCAGAAAGTGCCAGACTCATCACCGACAATATCGATGAAGCGGACGCCCCCTTCATCACAGGCGAACGTACCGCCGAAGGATTCTACAAAATTACAGGCGGAATCGATATGGGAATCGCGCGCGGACTCTCATACGCTCCCTACGCAGACCTCCTCTGGATGGAAACCTCAAACCCCAACCTCGACGACGCAAAACGTTTCGCCGACGCCATCCACGCAAAATTCCCAGGCAAAATGCTCGCCTATAACTGCTCCCCCTCCTTCAACTGGGCTAAACATCTCGATGTCCCCACCATGGAGAAATTTCAACAGGAAATCGGTGCAATGGGATACAAATTCCAATTCATCACACTCGCCGGATTCCATAGCTCAAACCTCGCTGCTTTCGAAATCGCTCGCGCCTACAACCAACGAGGTATGGCCGGGTACTCCGAATTGCAACAACGCGAATTCGGCTCAGAAGTCGACGGGTATACCGCCACACGACACCAACATGAAGTCGGCACAAGCTACTTCGATAGAGTCAGCAATACCCTCGCCTCCGGTGCCTCTTCCACCGCCGCAATGGCAGACTCCACAGAAAAAGACCAGTTCTAATCTCACTTGATCTTTCTTCGCCTTTCGTCTAGAATGGTAGCGAGTTCAAGACTTAGTTGTCGCAAATCAATTACGGTTTTGAATCTATCGATGGTTTCCGGGGCTGAACCAGCAGAACAGAATGCCTGTATAGCCAATCAGCCCCCCTCATCGCCCTTGACCCCCAACAACCTTACACATAATTCCTTATCCCACAAAGGGGCACCCCTGATTTTTCCCATGCTGTTATCCGCCACATAACATGTCACAAAAATTCCCCTCAATTCTCCTCCTCTTCCCTTAAAAAATTTAAGAACCACCACAAAATCTCCACCACTTGTACGAACCTGTCGCGTCGGATCCGCCTTCTTTCGCTTCCTATCCCAACCCTGATAACACATAGCTCCCGAGTCTTGAAGCGTGCCCAAAATCCAATTCATACGCTCAGCCCTCGACAAAGAAAAACTATCCTTCTCTCCATCTCGATTCGTACTTTCAAAAAAAGCATGCCAAAATTGCCGCTTCTCAAAAAAAATAGGAATGCCATCCGCCGTTTCAATGGCACCACCACAAAAATTTTTCCTAAAATAACCGTAATAAGACCTCTTTCCCCCCAACTCTAAAAAAGAGAAATCAATCATACGCTCGGAAAACCTCCACACCGTACTCCTCACCCGCCTCCTTCAACTCATGCCATAAACTCTTCGCAAAAGTCGATAATACCAAAATTCCATAACAAGCTCCCACGCCCTCGTCCCCCTTCCTCCACATATGTACATTAATATGACCCAAATTCGTCACCGCCACATGGCCCTCCACAAAGACATGATCGTCTAAGTCCAAACTGCTCAGCTTCATAAGAACTTCCTTCGCCCTCTCACCCCTCAACTCTATATGTACACGAGAAGAGGTCTGCTCACTCACAGAATAAGAACCTCCAAGAATACCATCAAGCACAGATTTCTCTCCCCCCAGTACCAACCACTGACCGTGACCACTCCATAACCACACACAGTCACCACCTTCAACACTCCGACCCTCCTCAGGAAAAGCTTTCAAACCCAATGCCTTCGCAGGTGACGCCTTCAACTTCACCCCGTCCCCTCCCTTACGCCTCATCACCTGCACCATCGAAACATAAGGATGTTCCTCCAAAGTCACCAATCCAGAACCTCCCACTTCCTCTCCCTGCAACGGCGATGTCACTTGCCAATCAAAATCAACCACGCTGAATCGCTCCTTCCGAATCGTAAAATACAGGAGAACACACCTCCACTTCCTCACCACGCAATCCATGCAACGGATCATATATAAGCAAACGACTCCCCATCCGACCAGCCCCCCCCTTCACAAGAGCCAAGCCTATATAACAAGACTCCACAGGAGAATAACATAAACTCGTCACATAACCCAAATCATGCTCAGGCACATAATCCACGCCCTTCTCAAAAATATGACCTCCCGCATAAATACGCGCCTCCCTGTTCACAGGTCGCACACCCACAACC